>RFZR01000001.1 GCA_009920595.1 Alphaproteobacteria bacterium
CAATCGCGACTCACAACCCATTTTCGTTGATGAAACCCCGTTCTGAGTGCGTGTGATGACTGAAAAGAAAATTATCTATCTTAAAGATATCGACGCGCAGACGCTGCTTGAAGACGATGATGCCGTTGTCAATATCCCGAAGGGTCTGCCCTTCCGCAAGTTCATGTATTCATGGCTCCTTGATCCGAATATCAAGGGTAACTATCAAAAGACCATCGATAACAGTATTGCGTTATTGATCCTTTTGAATCTCCTTGCGCTTTTATTCGAGCGCGTTCCGCGCATTTATGAACCCTATCATCTTTGGTTTCACTATTTCGACATTTTCTCGGTGATTGTCTTCACCGTCGAATAGCCCCTTCGCTTTGATCGATTTGATCGCGATTGCGCCTTTCTATCTTCAATCCTTCATTGCGATCGATCTTCGCGTGTTGCGACTTTTGCGGTTGCTGCGAATTTTCAAACTCTTCCGTGTAATCATTCCGGCTTACAAGCAGTTTGTCGAATTGAACGCGGGGCGGACCTTTCGCCAACGTCTGCACGCGCTTGTGTTTCCCAGCCGTTATGGTGGCGATCTTCAGCAATATTTCGACATCTTTATCAGCTTCTTTGTCATCACTTCGGTTTTGATATCGATTTTGGAATCGGTTCAAATCATCGACTATGTGATGAATGTCGAATTCTCGGTCTTTGACTCGGTCGCTGTGGCCATTTTCACGGTCGAATATACCGTGCGTCTTTATAGTTGCGTTGAGGAGAAGCGCTTTAGTGGCGCGATTGCCGGCCGCTTCAAGCAAGCGACAACGCCGTCAACGGTCATTGATCTTCTGGCCATTCTCCCCTTCTTCCT
Organism: Alphaproteobacteria bacterium; assembly: GCA_009920595.1. GTDB lineage: Bacteria > Pseudomonadota > Alphaproteobacteria > Rhizobiales > Beijerinckiaceae > CAIUPE01. The sequence goes on from RFZR01000001.1 coordinate 851, forward strand.
CGAAGTCTTCCTGCATCATCTGATCGATCTGCGGTTTCTCCGGGTGTTCCGCCTCACGCGTTTGTTGAAACTCACGCGCAACAGCGACGCGACCGCCATTCTGATCAAGGTGATCGCGCGTGAATGGCCAATTCTGAGCGCGTCAGCTTTTATCATGATGTTGCTCGTGATTATGACCGCAAGCTTTGGCTATCTCTTTGAGCATGAGGCGCAACCCGATAAATTCGACAACATCCCGAATTCAATCTATTGGGCGGTGATTACGCTCGCGTCCGTTGGTTATGGTGATATTTCACCTGTGACGACCATGGGGCGCTTGGTCACGGTCGTGATGGCGCTCATGGGGATTGGCATCTTCGCAATCCCGGCGGCATTATTAGCATCAGCCTTTAGTGATGAGTTGCGTAAAGAGCGTGAGCAATTGCGGAACAATCTCTATAAAATGCTTAAAGATGGAAAACTCGATGAGAGCGAAGCCAAGGTGCTTCGTGAAGAGGCGCGTCGGTTGCATTTGACGATTGAAGAGGTCAACCACCTCATCGAAACGGTTGTCAAAGAGCAGGAAGAGCGTGATAGCCGAGAGGGCATGACGGTAAATGCGATTGCCAAGGACACTGTGATGTCGATTGAGCACTATAAATATTTGCTTGGTCAAATCCGTCAGCTTGCGCAATTGACAGATGTCAAACAATTCGAAAGCGAAGCCGAGAGGCAGGGTCTCTTGAGTGAAGCGGAACGAAATGTGTGGGCGGCGGTGAAAGGTCGTTGATCCTCGATCGATACGCCTCTGTATCGGTGATGCCGAAAGGTAGCGTAGGTATAAGTCATAGTAATGCGTAGTGATGAGTTGAAGATGACGCGGAAAGAATTCCAACTTTATGCGATGGAGGTCCTTGAGGGATCGCCAAAACATAAGATGTCGCATTATATCGAGCTGCTGATATCCGGTGTTGTGATCATCAATTGCGCGTGCGTTATTCTTGACTCAATTCCGAGCGTTCATGCGGAATACAAAGAGATTTTCCACTTCATCGAAGTGGTCAGCGTGTTTTTCTTCACAATTGAATATGGCATGCGGGTTTGGACGCTTGGTCTGAAATATGGACCCAACGAGGGGGGCGCGTGGAAAGGCCGTCGCGGTTATATTTTCTCCCCCTTCGGCCTTGTCGATTTCTTCGCGACGATGCCTTTCTATTTCCATTTCTTGATGCCGACGCTTGATCTGCGGATCTTGCGTGTATTGCGCTTGCTGCGTATTTTGAAACTCAGCAAATACAATACGGCCTTGCAGGATCTTTTCGGTGCCGTCTATTCGGAACGTCGCGCCTTCGGTTCCGCCGCGTTTCTGCTTCTGATTGCGACGGTAATTTCGGCATCCTTGATGCATTTTGCCGAAGGGCATGAGCAACCGAAATATTTTGAGTCCATTCCGCACGCGATTTATTGGTCAATCATCACGATCACATCTGGTTATGGCAATGTCGAGCCCGTTACATTTGCGGGTGAATTGATCGCGATTGGCACCGGATTTCTGGGTGTTTGTATGGCCGCGATTATGACCGGTATTGTCGCTTCTGCTTTTGCAACACAGCTTAACCGCAAAAAAGCGGTTTATGCGCAGCAGCTTCAGAAAGCCATGGAAGATGGTACTTTGTCAGATGAAGAAAAGGCAAGCCTTGATAAGCTTAAAGCTCAATTCGGTCTGACAGATAAACAAGTGCGTGAAATTTCTGCGACTTAAGTGCAGGGGCGAATATCGATGAGTCAGTCAACTTTAGCAGGCGCTCCCCCCGTATCGATGGGTTTTTACTCGCGCATCCAACGCAGCGTGTTCGAAACGCTTGAAGGTGAAGTTCATAACCCCGTCAGCAAAGCGGTCGAAATTTTCATTGCCGTACTCGTTTTGCTGAATGTCTTGTCGATTATTCTCGAATCGCTTCATGAGTTACACGCTGAGTATGAATCGTGGTTCTATGTTTTTGATACATTCAGCGTGATTGTTTTTACAATCGAATATGTGCTCCGTGTCTGGTCGGGTGGTGCCAAATATGAAATCGGCGTCAAAGGCAATGCGTGGCGTGGACGTAAGGACTATATGTTCAGCGCTTTTGGCATTGTGGATTTCGCGAGTACGATTCCCTTCTATTTACAGTTAATTTTGCCGGGTGCGGATTTGCGTATGTTACGCATGTTCCGCCTATTACGTATTTTCAAATTGTCTCGGTATAACACCGCGATGGAAGATATGTTCGAGGCAATCAAAGCTGAGAAAGATTCTTTCTCATCTGCGCTCTTTCTTCTTTTGATCAGCTGTCTTCTGTTCTCGTCGCTCATTTACATTGTTGAGGGGCATGACGATCATGCGGTGTTCTCATCGATCCCGGCGGCGATGCATTGGTTCATGATCACGATTATCTCGGGGTGGGGTAACGTCGATCCCGAAACCTATATGGGTATTTATCTCGTCGTGATCACTCAGGTTTTGGCCATCGCTCTCGCGGCGATCCTGACCGGTGTTGTTGCCACTGCCTACACAACGCAAGTGCAACGCCGCGAGTCATTTTACGAGCAACAACTGCGCGAAGTGCTCAAAGATGGTATTGTGACAGAAGAAGAAAAGGCGCATTTGAAAAAAATGCAGGCCGATTTCGGCATGTCTGATGAGCAAGTCGCGGCGATCGCGGATCAGATCGAAGAAGAAAAAGCGCAAGCCGCCCAGAAGATGCAAGTGACGCAGGCGCCCGCAGCACCGCAAGCCGCTGTTATTGTTGAGGCGCCCATTGTGAAGGAGCGTGTGACGGCTTCTGATTTGTCATCGCTCGATCCGGAGGAGAAATTAAATCTTCTCGCTTCCCTCGTAGATTCATTGTCCTTGCGACAGAAGTCTTCGTTGTTGAACCGGGTGGCGGACAGTCTTGCGCGTCATTCGATTGTGGTTGAGACGGTGCCGCCAAAGACATCCGGTTCCGAGCCGGCCCGCTAAGGCTGCGGCTTTCCGTCCTCCCTCTCTGTCTTGCGATTGACCTGATAAAGGTTCGCGATAACATCTCGTCCCTTGGATCTATACGGGAAGGATGTTGCGCTCATGGCCTATGTGATTGGTGTTGATGGCGGAACGGAATCAATTCGTGCTGGGGTTTTTGATCTTTCCGGCAAACCCTTGGCCTTTGCGTCAACGCCTTACAAAACCAATTTCCCGCATCCGGCATGGGCTGAACAAAATCCGCAAGATTGGTGGAATGGTTTGGGCCAAAGCATTCGCAAAGCGCTGGCGGATGCCGGTGTGCGCAAAGAGGATGTGATTGGCCTGTCGGTTGATACGACCTGTTGTTCTGTTGTTGCGCTTGATGAGCAAGGCCATGCGCTTCGCCCCGCCTTGATCTGGATGGATGTGCGCGCGGCGCATGAAACGGAGCTTGTCCTCAACACAGGCGATGACGCCTTGATTGTGAATTCGAATGGCAAAGGCCCCGTGTCGGCGGAATGGATGGTGCCGAAAGCGTTATGGATTGCCCGCAATGAGCCTGAGATTTTCAAAAAAGCCGCGACGATTTGCGAGTATCAAGACTACATAAATTATCATCTTACAGGCCGCATGGTGGCATCCATCGGTAACATCGCGCCGCGCTGGCATTATCGCGCGAGTGCAGGCGGCTTTCCGGTTTCACTGGTTGAGAAACTCGGCATTCCCGAGCTTGCGAAAAAATGGCCGCGTGAAATCACAAAGCTGGGTGAAGTCATCGCTCCCCTAACAGCAAAAGCGGCGGAGCATTGCGGACTTGTTGCCGGAACTCCCGTCGCACAAGGCGGCCCTGATGCCTTCATTGCGATGATTGGATTGGGTGTCGTGCAACCGGGCGCGTTGGCCTTCATCACGGGTTCTTCACATCTGCATCTTGGTCTTTCGCCCAAACCGTTTCATGGCAAGGGCATCTGGGGCACATATGAAGATGCTCTTATCCCCGGCTTGCATGTTGTTGAGGGCGGGCAAACATCAACCGGTTCGGTGATCAATTGGTACAAAAATCTTTTGGGTGATGCGGTGAGCTATGAAACGCTAAATGCGGAAGCCGCTGCCTTACCGCCTGGTGCCGATGGTTTGATTGTTCAGGAACATTTTCAAGGCAATCGCACGCCGCATACGGATGCGCTTTCACGCGGGGCGATTACGGGCTTGAGTCTCAAACATACGCGTGCGCATATTTTCCGCGCGATCATTGAAGGTGTGGCTTTTGGTTCGGAAGCGATTTTTAAAGCCATGCGCGCCAATGGCTATCAACCCACTGAATTCCGTGTTTGTGGTGGCGCGACACGTTCGGACCTATGGTTGCAGATCCACGCTGATGTCTCAGGCATTCCGTTGACCCTGACCGATGTCGCCGACGCTCCTGCATTAGGCTCGGCAATTTTGGCAGCGGTGGCTGCGGGCCGATATCCATCGATTGAAGAAGCAGCAAAGGCAATGGTGAAAATCACGCGCCGCGTTGAACCTGATATGAAAAAACATGAGGAGTATAAGCCGCTCTTTGCGGCTTATGAGCGCGCTTATCCGGCCTTGAAATCCATCGCAGGATAATCTCCCAAAGCGTTCGGTGCCGTTATTCGACGACGTTCTGATCCAGTAACGTCTCTGTAGAACTCACCATCTGATGACAGAGATCGGATCTGATATCGAGTTCGGCTTCGTTCTTTAAAACCTCGATCCGGCGGCCACGCTCGGGCGCACAAAGGCGACCATCAATCTGCGCTTTCAATGAGATAATCTCGCCGTCTGCGATATTTGGAATCGTGAAATAACCATCTTGATCTGTCACGGCTTTAAGCGTGCCTTGTTTTTGGGTCGCCGCTTTGATTTTGATGCCGGCCAATCCTTTGCGGCCATTTTCCGTCACGCGACCAAACAGAACGTGACTGCCATCATCGGCTTCCCCATTGGGGTCTGCGCGCAACGCACGAAGATTGGCAATCTCAAGTCTCGTGTTCGGTGCCGCATCTGAAAGGGCGATGCGTATCGCACGCACCTGGCCAATCGGAAGTGGTGGACGGCGATTTGTTTGTTTACCGAAATAATGATCGGGCCAATCGAGCTCGGTTGTTGAGAGCGTTTCATTGCGCCACTGACCATCTGTTGAAAGCGGCGCGATGGACCACTGGCTTGAGGGAAGAAAAGCGCTGTTCGGCGACGTCGCTTCATTGATAGAAATTGTATCGCCATTCTTCATTAAAAAATCGATCTCGACGGCACCGGTCGACGAAAAACGTCCGGCAGCAGAAGCCAATTTCCGGATTTGAAACGCGATATGACTCGTATTCCACAAAGCAAGACCTGAAGGTTGGAAGATGAGTTCCGCATTTCCAGTTTGATCGGCGGTGAGGGACATGACACCAAGCGGCGCCCCATTTGTATTGGCGAGCGTGCCTTCGATGATCGCGCCGCTTTCTTCGTTAACCGTGCCTTTGTCGCGTAAACTCACGCGATCAATCAATGCGGTGGGGGCATGATCATCAACAAGCGTGATGGACGCGCGCCCGTTTGAATCCGCTTTGTTACGCGTGAATGTCGTAAACTCTCGATCGCCAATAAACACGCGCGCTTTTGTCGGATCTGTCACATAAAGTGTCAGCCCATGGAGGTCGCGGCTTCCTGCGCGGGGATCAGGCACGGTGCGCCCTGTCACCGGGTCAGTCCATGGATCAATCCTGAACACATTGCCGTCAGCGCTAACATGAAGATGCTCAGCGATGTGGCTTTGCATCATCTGATAACGTACCCAAGTTGAAGCGGGCGGCGACCAAACGCGTTGTCTCTCGGGAACGGTGCCGTCAAAATTATAAACAAGATTGACGAGTTTTGTGAGCCATTTCTTAGTCACTGGCGTCAGCGGCTCTTCAATCGTGTGGTCATATTTCGATCCACGCGAACCAAAATGCGTGTACCAGAAATGTTCAACCGTCTCGCCATGAGTGATTTTTTCAACGCTTGTGGCGATCAACATGGCAAGGGCATCGCCTTGTGCGCTATCACAATTGACACCGCAATAAAGATCGAGACGTTCGTTGTAACTCAAGAAGGGAAGAAGCTTTTCAACATCCTTCGCAAAGGCTTCCGGTGATGAGCGGTCAAACTCCCCGGTATTGGTGCGTGGGATATTGTAAAAGCCCTCGAAGCTTGATGTCATCGAACGTGGCGGATCGCCCGCATTGATCGACAGCGGACCGAAATAATCAGATTTGTGCTCTGGGAAATAAGCCCATACACCGTCCACGCCAAGCGATTTCAAAATATCTGCATGATAGGCATGGCTTGTCTGATTTGTAGCTTGTGGTTCACGACGCACAACAACAGACGCATTAGCAAACAGAGTTCCAGGCGTGCGCGGTACTTCGAGAACGCGCCCAGCAACACCAAAATCTTGATTGAGCGTGTTACCGCCATGAGAGGTCAGAAGCGTCGGCCTGATATTCCATTTCGCAAGATCAGGCGCTTCACCAAGAACCGTCTGGCGGCTGAAATCATCGCGAATTATTTTTGTAATTGTCAGAGCGCATCCATCTGCGCAGGAGGGGGCTTTGAATTCAATGGCACTAAGACGTCCAAGATTCAAAGCGAGAGTTTGAGGACTCTTCGCTTTGCGCGGAATGAGAAAATCGGCAAAGCGATCCGTGCCAGAAGCCCTCACCTGAACGCTAAGTGCTTTTTGTATGTCGCCTTCATTAAGGATAAGAGATTGACCTAAGCTGTCACGCAAAAGGATTGTAAGGTCTCCCGGTATTTCACCCGAAAAATAAATCCGGATATTTTGTCTTTGCTCATCGACGATCGCGGGATCTGTTTCAGAGATCGGAAGCACGACAGATGATGAGGATAGTTTGAGTGCAGGCGAGAGATCATTGCGCAATTGATAGGTGCTGTCTTCATTCCAACCATGAAATTGATCGATATTGCCACGATGCCATTCTCTTAAAAGAAGCGCAAAAGTGGGCTGATCATCAACACCCGATGGAGCGCGATTGAGCACATTGGGTCCCAGAAAGAAAGTCGATAGGCGATCGCTACCATGCGGCCAGATCGCGTCGCTGATCGGCAAACCCATTTCTTCGTTGAATACGCGATGAAGCGCCATTTCGTGCCACGGCTTCAATTCATCCGTATCGTCGCTGAAGCTCACAACATGGTGAAACGGATAGGGGAGCGGCCGAATGATCGAGGCTGGACTTGTTTGATCTGCGTGAGAGGAAGACAGAGTTCCCGCCGCTAAAAGCGCAGAGCCAAGCATCAAAGCAAAATGGCGGAAAAGGGTACTCATAACACGCAACACTCGTTTAATGGGTAGGACTAGAGACTGAAGAGATCAAAGTCGCGAGACGTCTCTCGCGGCAAAGCGCCTTTCACATCGATGACAATTTTTGAATCCGGTTTCAAAAGGGATTTCACCAAAGACCATCCCTCATCAAGATAGGCTTTGTGGCTCACAGCGAGAATAACAGCATCAGCCGGTTGAAGAGCCTTTCGCTCCAGAAGGTGAATGCCAAACTCATGCTTGACCTCATCAGCTTCGGCCCATGGATCATGCGCTTGAACACTCACGCCGAAATTTGTGAGCTCACTGATGATATCAACCACTTTCGAATTGCGGATATCAGGCACGTCTTCTTTGAAAGTGAGACCCAACACAGTGACGCATGGCTTCGAAGCGCCCGAGGCCAAAAGCCTTTTGATGCATTCGCGTGCGACACGACCACCCACGGCATCATTGGTGCGACGGCCGGCCAAAATGACTTCCGGATGGCAGCCTGCTTTTTGCGCGCGATAGGTGAGATAATAAGGATCAACGCCGATACAATGTCCACCCACAAGACCCGGACGGAAGGGCAAGAAATTCCATTTTGTTCCGGCGGCCGCCAACACATCAAGTGTGTTGATGCCTAAGGCTTGAAACACTTCAGAGAGTTCATTCATCAAAGCGATGTTGAGATCACGTTGTGTGTTCTCAATCACTTTCGCCGCCTCTGCGACTTTGATCGAGGGCGCTTTATGAATGCCCGCGGTCACCACGGAACCATAAACATCAGCAACAATTTGCAATGTTTCTGGTGTTTGTCCGGAAACAACTTTCTTGATCGTTTCAAAACGATGAACATGATCGCCGGGATTGATGCGTTCGGGTGAATAGCCAACTGTGAAATCACGACCGGATTTTAAACCAGAAATTTTTTCAAGAACGGGAATGCAATCTTCTTCGGTCGCACCGGGATAGACGGTCGATTCATAAACAACGATGTCATTCTTTTTGAGCGCTTGTCCGACGGTTTCGGAGGCTTTGATCAGCGCGGTCAAATCCGGACGGCGCGCTTCATCAATCGGTGTTGGCACTGTGACGATGAAAAAGTCTGCTTGTTTCAATGCCGCGCGGTCATCAGTAAAGGTGAGGGATTTTTGTTTCAGTCGTTGAGATTCGACTTCATTGGTGCGATCATGCCCCTTGTTCAATTCGGCAATGCGGCGCGCATCAATGTCAAATCCAATGACAGGAACATTGGAGGCGGCAAAGGATACAGCCACAGGCAGACCGACATAGCCAAGGCCGATGACGGCAATTTTACGGGAATGAGGCACTCTATATCTCCGGGGAAGCTGGGTGGCCGTTTAAATCAGTCGGGGCGCGACTTCAATCGGCCTTTCGGTGAGTGAGGTGTATAAAGAAAGACTGGCGGCACCGATGGCGGTTGCTGAAAAGCGTGTTTCAACAAAAGCGCGGGCCGCAGTGCCTAGCGCATGTCGCAATGCAGCATCATTGGCGAGGCGTGAAATCGCCGCTGCCAGAGACTGAGCATCATCAACAGGCACCAAAAGACCTGTTTTTCCATCAATCGCGACATCGCGGCAGCCTGGAACATCGGTCGCGACCAGTGGACGGCCAAGCGCTGCGGCTTCAAGGAGCGCTTTGGGTAGCCCTTCGCGGCGGGAGGGAAGTGCGGCGATATGGCATTGCGCCCAGAGTGTTTCGATCTCTTCAATATGGCCAAGCCATGAAATGCCCGGAAGCGACGCGAAGTGCGCAAGCTCTTCGGGCTTAATCGCGCTTCGGTTTGAAAGATCGGGATCACCCGCGAGAAGCAAGCGGACATCTTGTCCGGCCGCCTGGAGACTTTGCTGCGCCGCGACCAAAGGCCGAATGCCTTTATCTTCTAACATACGCGCGGCGACGCCGACGGTAATCGGTCCCATAGGCTCGGGAAGTGGTTTTAATTTGTCCGTATCAACGCCCGATCCGGCAACGAGGCGGATTTTATCAGGCGCAACACCGATTGCTTCGACAGCTGCGCGGTCATCCGGATTTTGGACAACGGTGAGCGTTAAAGGTCGGTTCAAGAGCAAGCGCAGAGCGGTTGAAAGGCCGAAGCGGAGAAGTCGCCCGATAGGGTCGAGGCCGATAAAGCCGGAACCAAGGCCCGCGATTGTGTTAACGCTCGGGAGCTTAAGACCTGTGGCGGCAAGCTGCCCGAAAATGATCGGAACAAGTGCGACGTGATGCACGACATCGGGCCGTAAATCTCTGTAAAGATTACGAATTTCTATGATATCCCGAATAATCTGATGAGGTTTTCGACGTAACTTGCTCCAGCCAAGCGCATGGAAGGTGAACCCTTCGGCGAGGATCGGCGCGCGATAGCCGACATCGCGTGTTGCGACATGAACCTCGAAGCCGGCATCCCGCGCCGCGCGCGCCATCGGCAGCCGATGCGAGACGAAGTATCGGTCATCAGTAACAAGGAAAAGAAGACGGGGCACGACCACAGCTTGCGGGTAAGAGAGGACCGGAATTTGGACCCGCGCGTCTTTACTGGGTCAAATCTGACAGATTTATGAACGAAAAGGCCTAAATCCGGTCCTATTTCAAAGCCAAGAGCAGATGCTCATCTCTTCTCGGCGACGAGGAGATCATGGACGACATCGGTTTGATATAGTATGCGGCTCAGCGTCGAATGTCCGTCACGCGCTTGGCCTATGACCGTCATTCCGAAACGATCCGCATGGACCGGGCCATTTCCGAAAGATGCCCGACCTCCATTTCAGATAAGGACTGAATACAGTGACCTCTTACGCCCTTGTCGGAGCTTCCGGCTATATTGCGCCCCGCCATATGAAAGCGATCAAAGAGACGGGCGGTGAACTCGTTGTGGCTTTTGATCCGAATGACTCGGTGGGCATTCTCGATAGTCATTTTCCAGACGCGCATTTCTTCACCGAATTCGAGCGCTTTGACCGCCATGTCGATAAGCTCCGCCGTCGTGGCGAGCGCTTGGATTTTGTATCGATTGCGTCACCGAATTATTTGCATGATGCCCATTGTCGCTTTGCCTTGCGCGCAGGCGCGGACGCGATTTGCGAGAAGCCTTTGGTGCTGAATCCGTGGAATATTGATGGGCTCGCCGATATCGAAAAAGACACGGGCAGAAGGATCTTTTCGATTTTGCAGCTTCGTTTACACCCTGCGATTATTGCGCTTCGTGACAAGTTTGCCAATTCAACCAAGCGTCACCAAGTGCAGTTGACTTACTGCACCTCGCGCGGACGGTGGTATCACGCCTCTTGGAAGGGCGACGATTCAAAATCAGGCGGTGTGGCCACCAATATCGGTGTTCATTTCTTCGATATGCTGGGCTTTGTATTCGGCAAGGTTTTGTCAAACCACGCGCATCTCAAATCGCCCGAACGTGCGGCCGGTTTCTTGGAATGCGAGCGCGCGGATGTGAGCTGGTTCTTGTCGGTTGATCGCAATGATTTGCCCGAGAGCGTGCAGGGCAAGAAAACCACCTATCGCTCGATTACGGTTGATGGCGAAGAGGTGGAGTTCTCGGAAGGCTTCACGGATCTCCACACCCGTTCTTACGAAGAGGTGCTCAAGGGGCGGGGCTTTGGTCTGGACGCGGTCCGTCCTTCAATCGAAATCGTGTCGAATTTCCGCCACCAACCGATTGAAACGCATTCAGGCATCGTTCATCCCTTCGCCCGTAAAGCCTCCGCCGTATGAGCGAAATGAAAGAGGATCCACGCTTTCCCGGCGTGCTGATTCATGAATCAAGCTATGTTGATGACGGCGCGGTGATTGGACCGGGCACGAAGATTTGGCATTTCTGCCATATCCTCGCAGGCACCGTGATTGGCGAGAATTGCTCGATTGGCCAGAACGCCATGATCGGGCCGAAAGTGCGCCTCGGCAATGGCTGCAAGATCCAAAACAATGTCTCGCTCTATGAGGGCGTCGAGTTGGCGGATGATGTTTTTTGCGGTCCGAGCTCGGTCTTTACGAATGTTTTAAACCCTCGTGCGCATGTGAACCGGAAAGCAGAGTTTCGTGCAACGCCTGTCGGGCAGGGTGCGACCATCGGTGCGAACGCCACAATCGTTTGTGGTCATACGCTTGGCGCCTATTGCCTGATCGGCGCGGGTGCGGTGGTGACCAAAGATGTGCCTGATTTTGCCTTGATGGTGGGAACGCCGGCAAGGCGTGTGGGGTGGATGAGCCGGGCCGGTGAAAGGCTGCAAGCGGATTTGATCTGCAAAGCAACGGGTGAACGCTATTTTGAAAATGGTGCGGGTGCGCTCGCGCTGGCGAGTTGAGGAGAAAACGAGTGGATCTTCGCGGTAAAAAATTTGTGGTGATTGGCGGCGCTGGCCTTATCGGTTCCCATGCTGTTGATCAGCTCGTCAAAGAAGATGTCGGCGAGATTTTGATTTATGATAATTTCGTACGCGGCACGATGGAAAATCTATCGGAATCTTTGAAAGATCCGCGCGTGAAGATTTTCGAAGCGGGTGGCGATATCACGCAGACCGATATTCTCGATGCAGCACTCAAAGGTGCCGATGGCGTGTTTCAATTCGCAGCGCTCTGGCTCTTGCAATGCCATGATTACCCGCGCACCGCATTTGAAGTGAACGTCAAGGGCATGTTTAACGTGCTTGATAGCTGTGTGCGTAACAATGTGAAGCGCCTTGTGTGGTCTTCGTCCGCTTCTGTGTATGGAGACGCCGTTGAAGAGCCGATGACGGAAGATCATCCGTTCAACAATAAGAATTTCTATGGCGCGACGAAGATATGCGGCGAAGCGATGGCGCGGGCTTACCATTTCCGCTACGGCCTCGATTATGTCGGCTTGCGTTATATGAATGTGTATGGCCCACGGCAGGATTATCGCGGTGCCTATATCGCTGTGATCATGAAAATGCTTGATGCGATTGATCGCGGTGAAGGCCCGACGATTTTGGGTGATGGGTCGGAAGCCTTTGACTTTGTGGCCGTTGAAGATTGCGCGCGTTCAAATCTCTGCGCCATGCGTTCTGAAGCAACAGATCGTTTCTATAATGTAGGCACCGGTAAGCGCACATCACTTAAAGAAATTGCTGAGATGCTTCTCAATCTCACGGGTTGTAATCAACCCATCAATTATGCGCCGCGTTCGCAAGCGACCCTTGTGCGGAACCGCGTGGGCTCACCTGTGCGCGCATCGAAAGAAATCGGGTTCACTGCCAATATCGATCTTGAAGAAGGCTTACGCCGCTTGATTGATTGGCGCGCAAACCACAAGGCTGAAGTTGAAGCACGTCGTGCAAAATCGGCGTGAGCGTAGAAAGTAATCATCCATGACCATGGCAAAACGAACTGTTCAAATTGCGCTTCCCTCAATGGGCGAGGAAGAATGGCAAGCTGTGCGTGCGCCGATTGAATCAGGCTGGCTCACACAAGGCCCGAAAGTTGCCGAGTTTGAAAAGCAGTTTGCCGAGCGGCACAATGTGAAACACGCGCTTGCGACAACAAGCTGCACGACCGCATTACATCTTGCGCTCGCCGCAATGGATATCGGCCCGGGTGATGAAGTGATTGTGCCGTCTTTCACATGGGTCGCGACCGCAAACGCCGTGCTTTATTGCAATGCGATTCCCGTCTTGTGTGATGTTGATCCGCGCACGAACAATATCGATCCGGCTTCTGTGGCCTCGAAAGTGACCGAACGCACAAAAGCGGTGATGCCTGTGCATCTCTTTGGACTTTGCGCCGATATGGACGCTCTCCGCGCTGTTTTGCCAAAACATGTGAAGATTGTCGAAGACGGTGCTTGTGCTGCTGGCGCATCTTACAAAGGCACGCCTGCTGGCGCGTTAGGTGATGCGGGATGTTTTTCATTCCACCCGCGTAAGTCTATCACCACGGGTGAAGGCGGCATGATGACAACGGTTCATGATGATGTCGCAGCAAAGGCGCAAATCTTGCGCAATCACGGCGCGTCAATTTCTGAAGAACAGCGGCATCGTGGAGCGCAGCCTTATCTTCTGCCAGACTTTGATGAATTGGGTTACAATTATCGCATGACCGATATTCAGGCGGCTGTCGGTCTTGTGCAGATGACAAAGCTTGATCGCTTCATCGATGAGCGTGACACGGCCGCACGTCGTTATCGTCAGGAGCTCGCGGATATTGAATGGCTTCGTCAACCTGTTGTGCCGAATGATGTGCGCCATGCGTGGCAAGCCTATGTGACTTATGTCGATCCGAAGCTCGCGCCGATGCCGCGTAATGAAATCATGGCAAAACTTCATGCGCGCGGTGTAGCGACACGCCCCGGCACACATGCGATCCATATGCTCGGTTATTATCGTGAACGCTACAACATCAAGCCGGATGATTTCCCGGGTGCGAAAGATTGTGAAAACAACACAATGGCGATCCCGCTGCATAATCGCATGAATGAAGATGATTATGCTTATGTGATCGAATGTTTGCGCGATATTGCAAAGGGCCATTGATATGAGTTCTCCGGGCATTCCGCGTTCGGCTGAATTTGTGTCTGCCGCTCAAGAACAAACACGCGAGACCTTTGGGTTCAAATGGGCCAAGCGCGATACGTTCGAAGGCTCTGTGGCTGACCATATGCGCAATTGGCTTGTGCAGAAATATGGCGACGTTCCGCATGCGCCTTGGTTTTTCAAAGATCACGGCCCGAACCCGATCATTCTGGATGCCGGCTGTGGCGCGGCGTTGTCTGGCATTGCGCTTTTTGGTCCAGTGATGGATCGCGTGCGTTATCTCGGTGTTGACGTATCAACTGCCGTTGATGTTGCGAAGAAGCGCTTTGAAGAGCGCGGATGGCAGGCCGGATTCATTCAATCGGATCTTAATCAGATTCCGGTGAAGGAGCGTTCGGTCGATATCGTCTTCTCGGAAGGTGTCTTGCATCACACGGACGATACGTTCAAAGCGCTCGAGGCTGTCACAAAACATGTAAAGCATGGCGGCCGCGTAGTCTTTTATGTGTATCGCAAAAAGGGCCCAGTGCGCGAATATACGGATGATTATATCCGTGACAAATTGCAGAAGATGACGCCGGAAGAGGGCTGGAAGGCGATGGAGCCTTTGTCCGAACTTGGCAAGATTTTGGGCGACCTCAATATCGAAATCGACATCAAGAACAAGATTGATCTTCTTGATATTCCGGCGGGCAAGATCAATCTGCAGCGCTTTTTCTATTGGCATGTGCTGAAAGCCTTTTATCGCCCTGAGATGACGCTCGATGAGATGAACCATATCAATTTCGATTGGTATGCTCCGAAAAATGCGCGTCGTCATACGGTCGAGGAAGTGCGCGGCTGGTGCAAGACCTTAAATCTCGATATCGAACATGAATTCGCTGAAGAAGCAGGCATCAGCGTGATCGCAAGATTGAAATAACATGTGCGGCATAGCGGGCATTTATAATTTCGACGGCGCGCCTGCTTCACCGGTGACGGTGAAAGCAATGACGGAAGCGATTGCTCATCGCGGGCCCGATGGCGAAGGTCAATTTACAGACGGGCCTGTTGCGCTTGGCCATCGCCGTTTGTCGATCATTGATTTGTCAGATGCCGCGCATCAGCCCATGCCATCGGCTGACGGTCGTTTGGTCATCACTTACAATGGTGAAGTCTATAATTTCCAAGAATTGCGCATTGATCTTGAAGCGAAAGGTCATGCCTTCCGCTCGCGTGGCGACAGTGAAGTGCTGGTCACGGCGCTGCGTGAATGGGGCGATGCTGCGGTTTCGAAATTCAACGGCATGTTTGCCTTTGCCGCATGGGACCGTTCGTCCAAGCGCTTAGTGATTGCGCGTGATCGCTTCGGCGTGAAGCCCGTTTATTATTGGAGCGATGGCAAGACATTGCTTTTTGCTTCAGAAATCAAGGCGTTTCTGAAATTTCCGGGATTTAAGGCGAAGCTCGATCGCCGCAATCTCGTTGAATATATGACATTCCAGAATTTCATCTCCGATCAAACTTTGTTCGAAGGTGTACGCATTCTCCCCGCGGGTTCAATGCTGGTGATCGAACAAGGCATGCGTGAAGTGCCAGAGCCCATTAAATATTGGGACTTCCGTTTTGTTGAAGATTCTTCGCTTACAGATCGCGCTGAAGTCGAGCGCGAAGTGGATCGTCTCTTTCAACAGGCAGTGAGCCGCCAGCTGATCTCCGATGTGCCGGTCGGCTCTTATCTTTCAGGCGGCATGGACTCAGGCTCCATCACGGCGATTGCAGCACGCCAGCGGCCGATGATTCATACGTTCACCGTCGGCTTTGATATGTCGTCGGCCTCGGGCATCGAAATGGGCTTTGACGAGCGCAAAGCCGCCGAGCGCATGTCGTATAAATTCAACACCGAACATTATGAGATGGTGTTGAAGGCCGGTGATATGGAGCGCTGCCTCAAATCGCTCGTTTGGCATCTGGAAGAGCCGCGTGTCGGCCAGTCTTACCCGAATTATTATGCGGCAAAGCTGGCAAGCCGCTTCGGTAAAGTCGTGCTCTCAGGCGCGGGCGGCGACGAACTCTTTGCTGGCTATCCATGGCGCTATTACCGCGCAGCAACTGCACGCGGCTTTGATGATTATGTCGACCGCTATTATGAAAATTGGCAGCGGCTTGTGCCGTCCGAGTCGGCTGCGGCTTTGCTTGCACCGCTTGGTGCAGAAGGTGCGTCATGCGATCCGCGCGAGATTTTCCGTCGCGTGTTTGATCATCATGATGCGGAATTGAAAACACCGCAGGACTACATCAATCACTCGCTTTATTTCGAAGCGAAGACGTTTCTGCACGGCCTGCTTGTTGTCGAAGACAAGCTCTCAATGGCGCAATCGCTCGAAAGCCGCGTACCGTTTCTCGATAATGATCTCGTTGATTTTGCCGGTCGTGTGCCCGTCAATATGAAGCTCGCGAATTTGGGCGAAGTCATCAAGCTCGACGAGAATACGCCGGGCTCAAAGACCGCGACCTATTTCGGCAAGACGAATGACGGCAAGTTGATCCTGCGTTCGGCGATGGCAAAATATATTCCCGAAGAGATCGTGCAGGCTCTTAAGCAAGGGTTCTCGGCACCGGATGCAAGCTGGTTCCGTGGCGAGAGCATCGATTATGTGCGCCGCATATTGATGAATCCGAATGCACGGCTTTGGTCTTATCTTGATCGTACAACCGCTCAATCCCTGATCAGTGATCATCTTGAGGGTCGTCAGAACCGTCGCCTACTCATTTGGTCGCTTCTTTATCTTGAAGTCTGGCTTGAGACATTCGGGATTTCATGATGAGTGACCCGATCACACACCTCGCTTTGGAATTGCGCAAGCTCAAAGAGCAACGCGATGCAGAGCTGCTTGCAACATATAACCGTTCGCTTCCCTTTGCCGATGCTCAATTTGATCGCTGGGAACGCGCAAAGGCTTTGGGCTTTGGCGACAAGACGAGCATTTATGATTCAAGCTTTATCTTTGGTGATGTGAAAGTTGGCTTTGAAACTTGGATCGGGCCTTTCACGCTGCTGGATGGATCGGGTGGCGGCTTGGTGATTGGCGATCATTGTTCGATTTCCGCAGGCGTTCACATTTATACGCATGACACAGTGCTCTGGGCTGTCTCCGGCGGTGTACAGACCGCGAGGAAGAGCGCCGTGAAGATCGGCTCGAACACCTATATTGGTGCGCAAAGCGTAATCGTCGCAGGCGTTACAATCGGTGAACGTTGCGTGATCGCCGCAAATTCTCTCGTAAACCGCGATGTGCCCGATGGCACGATTGTTGGGGGCACACCGGCGCGGACGCTCGGGCATGTTGAAGGCGAAGGTGCGGATGCGCGCCTTGTCTTTTCGCGTCAGGGGGATCGCGCATGACCGCTCATGATCGTCTTTCCCAAAGCGAGCCGCGGCGTCTCATCATGATTGGCTATGACAGTCTTGAGAAACTTGTCTCGGACGGAAAAATCCGCCTTGATGATCTCAAGACTCTCGAATTGCAATTCAATTTCGGGAAAATGTTTGACGAAGTTTTATACATCGTGCCGTTCGGTCGGAAAAATGACGACCGACGTATCAGTGATACAATTGTCTATCGCGAATTGGCTTTTGAGCGAAAAGGTGCCGGCATTCGTAAACTTCTTTCAGGTTTGCAACATATCGGCAGCGCTATAAACTTTTTGAATGCTGCCGTGAAATCATTCAAGCCAGATGTGGTGCAAACCGTTGGACCACATTATACGGCGGCCCTGGCGCTTCTCGCGCGCAAGGTTCGTGCGCTTCCGAAAGTCTGTTTCATTGAAGCCTATTGGGAAGATATTTTGCCCTGGCAGCATTATTTTCCACCGCTCATTAAGCGCCTTCTGCCTTTCTGGTATCGGCTCGTTTATCGTCTTTTTGATCGTTATTCGGGCGCCCCTTCGCTTGCTCCCGAATTTTATACACGGCGTGGTATGGCGCTTGAAAAAATCTCGCCTTGGATTCAACCTTTGGATTTCTCTGAAGTTAATGAAGCGAAGGCTTCTGATGCGCCACCATCTATGCTGGCTGCAGCAACGCCCCGCATTGTGGTCTTGGGCCGATTGCATCCTGAAAAATTGGCACCCGACGCGTTTCACATTTTTGCCGATGCGGTTGGTAAAGATCTCAAAGGTTCATTGATTTTTGTTGGCGAGGGAGCGGACCGCGCTGTCATTGAAGCGGAAGCGCAGGCGCGCGGTTTACAGGACCGCATTGTAATCACAGGGCAAGTCTCGCATCGTATCGCGATGGCCGCCTTGAAAGCGAGTGATTACTCAATTGCGCCTATGCAGGGTTCAGCGCTTCTCGAAACTTTGGCGGCGGGCATTCCCACAATTGCCTATGATCATGAGACACATGCGGCGCTGATTGAGACGGGTGTGAATGGCATTCTCGTTCCGCATCGAGATGTGAAGGCGGCAGCCTCCCAATTACGTGACTTGTTGAATGATCCCGCTTTGGCCAAAGTGCTCGGTCAGAATGCGTATGATCGTGTTTCTGAACGCTATAATGTCAATTCGATGCGCAAATTATTAAAAACATCTTTTGTGGAAGCTTATTGCGCGCGGACAAAGACTTCAGAGCCAACTCATAATTCGCATGAAGAAAGCCTTGTCGCATGACGACACGCTTTCTTTTTGTTGATGTGAATGCGAACTTCGTCAACCCAACGCGCAACCTCCTGCCTTTGGCGCTTTTGAAAGCGGGGGATACTCGCTTCTTCGGGCCGGGTTATGTATCGTCCGAGTGTTTGGCGCGCGGACTATCCTCTTTTATTGATCAAGAGGGCCCCTTTGATGTTGTTATTTCGAACACGTTAGTCCTCTTCTCCGATAGCGGCGATCCCGCTCATTATGCATCGACGCTTCTGACATCTTATGCTTATAATGGCCAACAGGAAGATTTGCTTTATTTGCCGATCATCGCCAGACAATTCGCAGCGCTGGCGTTACCACGTGTGGCCATTCTCCTTGAAAATGATTTTTATAATTGGACAGCGCGCGAAGCGGATAAGATTTTATCTTGTGCGGATTTCTTCATCGGTTTTGGGGAAGAATTTTCACCCCTTCGCGCAGAATTAACCCATCTACAACAGGAACGCTTTGCCAAGAGCGCAACGGATATCTGGTCTGATTTTTCAAGACTTCATCGGGCTCGTGTCGCCTCACTTCTTCATTTCATTTCTGACGCTGAGTTTTTGATCTCGCCACTTTCGTCTCGCGCTTTGCCATGGTCGGTAATGGGTGTTCAATATCATGCGCGTTCTGTCGCGCGCGATGCTTTGCAACGCGCAGGCATCGATCCTGTTACCGATACAAAATTTCGTAAATTCATATCGCTTTTGAAAAAAACACATGTGATGCGGGGTGAGAAGCGCTGGGTACAAAAAGCGCTCAATGGAAGTTTTATGTCGCGTTTGGCTCAAACGCGCTACTCTTTCACCTGTGGATCGGGGTTGGAAATGCCCATCCGGAAATTTTTTGAGATTCCGGCCGTTGGGTGCCTTTTGGTTTGCCGTCGCTTTAGAGGTTTTGAAGAAGCGGGTTTCCGCGATGGCGTAAATTGTCTTGTCGCCGAGCCGGATGACCTCGCTGATATTCACTTTGAATTGAATGCTAATCCGGAACGCTGTGAAGCCATGGCGCGCGCAGGTCAAAAACTCATTCTTGATCGGCATTCGGTTGACGCGCGGGCGCGTGATTTGAGTCTGACTCTTAACGCAATTGTTTCAAACCATTTTCATGGCAGTCACTGGATTGACGGACATCATGTCTTGCGGCCTCCCGCAGCGAAGGGTGAGGCATCATGATTGCGTCACTCGGGCGGCTTTTTTCTGATGTCTATCGGCTTCACGGATATCGTTTGCCGCTCCTTGTTTTTTTGACCTTTTTGAATGCACTTTTTGATGGCGCAACCGTTGCCGTTTTGTTGCCTCTTCTCAAGGCGATTGGCGGTGTAGTCGGCGCTGGCGAAGATCGTCTATCACAAGCGATCACATGGGTTCTCTCTTTCGTAGGCTTGCCGACAACAGCAATGAGTATTGCCGGTTTTGGTGTCGTCCTGATTATAATCGGTGCGGCGATTTTTTTGGTGCAGGCGCATTTAAGCGCAAAGATGCAAACCGACTATGTCGCCCATTGGCAGCGGCGGCTCTTCCAATCTTATTTTCATGCTGAATTTGATTTCTTTAGAACACGGCGCGCGGGCGATCTTATTGCGGCGGCGATCACAGAGCCCGTACGTCTCGGCGGTGCCTTTTATCAGGCCAATCTCATACTTTCTTCTGTTCTCTTTATCAGCGTACAAATCGCTGTGGCGCTTGTGATTGCGCCCTTGGTGGTTGCTTTACTTTTCAGTGCGGGTGCGTTTCTTTTCCTCATCTCTGTTGGGCTGGTAAAACGGGGTTTGCTCATTGGCGAAGAGATGACGATCGTGAATGCTGATCTTCAATCGGATGCGAATGAATTGGTGCAAGGCGCAAAATTCGTAAAAGCCACAGCCACGGAGTCTCGCGCGGTAGAGCGTCTGTCGAAGACAATCAATCGCTTGCGGGACCTGACTTTCGCCAATGCCTTTGATGTTCAGCTCGTACGCGCACTTTTTGAATATGCAAGCGCCCTTGTCGTGATTGCACTTCTGGTCGCCGGCCCCCTGATGCTTGCGGTTGATGTGGGCGCTGTCATTGTCATCGTGGCGATGTTTGTGAGATTATTTCCGAAAGTTACGGGGCTGCGGCAATGCCAGCAATCGATCAGCCTTGTATTGCCGGCCTTTGATGCGGTTCTCTCAATGGAGAAAGACGCCAAATCTTCGGTTGAGGTTTTAGAAAATTTTGATCCTTCGCGTTCTCATAAAACGGAACCTGCGCAGATCACATTTAATCATGTTGCGGTGAATATTGAGGGTCGCGAAGTGTTACGCGATGTTTCTTTTTCAATCGCACCGGGTGAGTTTATCGTCTTGATGGGGCCAACAGGTGCTGGGAAAACCACTTTGATCGATGGGCTCCTCGGCTTACGTCGCTTGAGCGGTGGTCGCATCGAGATTGATCAGAAATCCATGGCTTCGATATCGATGCAGGAGTGGCGTCGGTCTATCGGTTATCTTGGACAAGATCCTTTATTGTTTCACGCGTCGATTAAAGATAATCTTCAATGGGTTCGTCCAGGCTCGGATCAATCGATGATGAACACGGCTTTGACGCGTGCTGCAGCCACTTTTGTCGAGCGGCTTCCCCGCGCATTTGAAACGGTCGTTGGTGATGCGGGAAGCCGTTTATCGGGCGGCGAACGGCAAAGAATTGCTTTGGCGCGTGCGCTTCTTGGGGCGCCCCGCTTGCTTGTTCTTGATGAAGCCACAAGCGCCCTTGATGCAGAAACGGAAGCCGGTGTTGTCGAGACCATAGCACGATTAAAAGGCCAGATGACGATCATCGCGATCACGCATCGTCCGGCTCTTCTCTCCGTGGCTGATCGCGTTATTGAGATTAAAGACGGTCGTGCCACAGAGCTTGATCGTCATGTTTCGAAGTTTCATTGATTGGGAAAATCTATGTCGTTAGCGCCGTTGCCCTTTATCGATTTGCAAGCCCAACGTGCTCGTATTGGTGATGCGATTGATGCAGGACTCTTGCGCGTCGCTTCTCATGGCCAATATATCATGGGCCCAGAGATAAAGAGTCTTGAAGAGAATTTGAAAGATTTCTGCGGCGCGAAACATTGCATCACCGTTGCCAATGGCACGGAGGCGCTCGCTATGCCCCTCATGGCCAAGCATGTGAGACCTGGTGAAGCCATTTTGGTGCCTAGTTTTACATTTGCTGCCACAGCTGAAGTTGTGGCCTGGCTGGGTGCGACGCCGATTTTTGTCGATGTGGATCAAGACACCTTCGTCATGGCTCTTGAGAGTCTCGAAGCTGGAATCGCAAGAGCAAAAGCGCTTGGGTTAAAGCCGGTCGCTGTGATTCCGGTTGATCTCTTCGGTCAAGCGGCTGACTATGATCATATTGAACAACTCGCAGCCGCTCACGGTTTGTGGGTGATGAGCGACGCCGCGCAAAGTTTCGGCGGCGCCTATAAGTCACGGAAAATTGGCACGATCGGTCATGTCACCGCGACGAGTTTCTTCCCCTCCAAACCATTAGGCTGCTATGGTGATGGCGGCGCGATTTTCACTGATGATGATGAAATGGCTTCGCTTCTTAAATCGTTGCGCGTGCATGGGCAGGGTAGCGACAAATATGACAATGTCAGAATTGGATTGAATGCACGGCTTGATACGATGCAAGCAGCGGTTCTCATTGAGAAACTAAAAATTCTCGACGATGAAATCAAAGCGCGTAATGATATCGCTGCGCGTTATTCATCGGCGCTTTCCGGATATGTTCCTGTGCCTTTAGTTGCGGACGGGAATTATTCAGCTTGGGCTCAATATACAATCCGCGTGCCCGCTCGAAAGAGAACGGCCATCATGGCA
Organism: Alphaproteobacteria bacterium; assembly: GCA_009920595.1. Classification (GTDB taxonomy): domain Bacteria; phylum Pseudomonadota; class Alphaproteobacteria; order Rhizobiales; family Beijerinckiaceae; genus CAIUPE01. Next base: position 23,164 of record RFZR01000001.1, read on the forward strand.
GCGCTCAAAGAGCAGGGCATACCCACGATGATTTACTATCCAAAGCCGCTTCATCGGCAGACAGCCTATCGGGACTTTCCGGTTGCGGGAAATGGATTGCCCGTGAGTGAGCGTTTGGCTGATGAAGTGTTAAGCCTGCCGATGCACCCTTATTTGGATCAAGCGTCACAAGATCGTATCGTTAAGACATTGATTTCAGTTATAAAGGCTCATCACTGATGGGCTCTTTGATCATCCTTTTGTGGCGGGTTTTTGCGTCTTTATCGGCTATGCTTGTGCTTGCCTGTCTTTTGGCCGCACTCTTTCTTGATCGTTTGATTATGGTGGATATGCCGCTTCAAAAGGCTGATCATGCCATTGTGCTTGACGGCAACAATCAGCGTTTGTTGCGCGCGAAGGAGTTGCTCGATCAAGGCCTGGTGAATGACATCTATGTCAGTAATGGTGAACCGGCGCGTCCCGATGAGATTGATAAGATCGTGGCCGGGCTTGGTTATACATCGCCTGATCGGACCGAGATCAAAATAAAAATTTTAACAGCGGTCGGTGTGGCGCCAGAAAAAATTTTCGTGTTTGGTAATGGTAGCCTCACGACACGAGACGAGGCTAGAGCCATAGCAGACCGCTTCAAGGACCAAACGCCTCGGCTTATGCTTGTCACAACAAATTATCATTCGCGGCGTGCTTTGCAGATTTTTGAAGCCGCAATGCCTGGCGCTTTATTGCAAGTGACGTGTCCGGGCGGGTGTGTGGCGCCTATTGCGTGGTGGAAGGACCCCGCCGTTGCGGCGCAATTTGTGCTCGAATTCGTCAAGCATATTTATTTCAGAGTGGGTATGGCTGCCGCTTAAGGGTGTTCAAAGATCTGGTTGAAGGCTTTGATCATGATTTCGGGCGCATAATGTGCGATGACGCGTTCTCGATTTTTGTTACCTAAGGCGTGACGCTCTTCTTCAGATAGTTGGCGTATCTTTTCGATTTTCTGAGAAATTTCTTCCGGTGTTTGGGGCGGCACGAGATAGCGTTCATCATCAAGAACAAGGGCGCAATCGCCCACGGTCGTCGAAATGCAAGCACGTGCGGTGGCCATGGCTTCGGCAAGAACATTTGGAAATGATTCTGAGTGGGATGACATGACAAAACAATCAAACACATTCATGAGCTGGGGTACGTCATCGCGGGGTCCAAGTAATCTCACCGCATGTTCAGGTATCTTATTTCGCTCTAACAATTCAGCAAAACGGGGTGCATCACGAGAAATGCCACGCCCGACCACCATAAGAATAAGTTGTTTTTTTTCAGTTTCGGGTGCGCGATGATAGAGCAGCGCGAACGCATCAAAGAGATCTGTTAATCCTTTTTCCGGAACATCACGCCCGACGGTGCCGACGACGAAGTGATGCTGCTCAATCTGAAGTTTGGAGCGTTGATGCTCACGCGCTTTCTCATTCGGATGATAGAGTGTGGAATCAATCGCGTTCGGAATGACATGCCAATTCGATAAGTCATAACCAAGTGCAGCATGCGCCTCTTTCGACGCCGTCGAATTCGAAATGATGGAAATCCATGAACGGGATGAAAGAAAGGCAAGACTATGTTGGGTAAGCCAACGCAGAGGTTTTTTTCGAATTGTTCCATAAGGCAGGCTGCGAATATGCCAAATCACGCGCGGCTTGGCTTTCAGAAAGGGACGGAGCAGCGTTGCAATTAAAGCCGGGTAATATAGCCAGGCTGAAAGAATATGGGCATCCGAATCGCGCAAAATCTTAATGAGCCTGATGAGGCCGCGGGGAAGATCAGCGAGGCCTTCAATGCCGAGCGTTTCAACGACAAGTCCTTTCTCTCGAAGGCGTGCCCCAACGGATGGACCCGCGCGCAGCGCTCTCAAGGCGATGATCCTGTGTTGTGCGGCCGCGTTTGGATGGGCGCTCAGATAGCGCAGAAGCGTCATTTCGGCGCCGCCAAAACCCGTTAGATCGATGACCAGATGCAGGATTTTGTGGTCATTCATCGTCAATTCAGCCCGGTCCCTTCAGGAGTAAAGTCATAAATCATCGCTACGCGATTTTTAAGTCTTTGCGAAGGGTTTAAATTTATAAAGACGGAGCGAAAACACTTGAGCCTTTATGCGGATCATGCTGTCAGTCTTTGCCTTGCCATTGGTTTTTTGAACGTCGATCAACCTTATGACCACGCGCTATCTCATCCGCTTTGACGATGTTGTGCCTACAATGGCGTGGTCGCGCTTTCGTGTCTTTGACGAGATCGCAGACGAATTATCGCTTCCCTATCTCATTGGTGTTGTGCCGGAGTGTCGCGATCCAAAACTTATGGTCGAGTCTGCCCGTTCTGACTTTTGGGCGTGGGCGAGGGCGCGCCGTAAGGCCGGGTGGACGATCGCTCAGCATGGCTATCAACATCTCTATGAAACCGAAGGGCGCGGTCTTTTAGGCATTGGTCGAAAATCAGAATTCGCCGGTTTGCCCTATGAGGTACAATTTGAGAAACTCTCCCGTGGGAAAGTCATTCTCCAGAATGAAGACGTGTGGGAAGATGTTTTTATGGCGCCGTCACATAGTTTTGATGCTGAAACATTGCGGGCCTTACGAGATTTAAACTTCACGGCGATAACGGATGGTTTTGGTTTTTACCCTTATGAGCTCTGTGGTCTAATTGCGGTGCCGCAACTTGTGGCTCGACCTTTGGGTTTTGGGATTGGTGTAGAAACCATTTGCCTTCATGTGAATACGATGAGTGATGATGCCATCAAACGCATAATCGATTTTATTCGCACGCATCATAAACAAATCATTTCATTCCGCGAGGCCAAAGAAGTCATTCCGGCTTTTCCGCCAATTCCATCGCTTCTGCGAAGTGCCACATCCACGGCGCTGCGCCTTCGTCGAGCGGTGAGGGGCTGAAGCGATGTGTGGCATTGCAGGATTTATAGATCAAGCATCGGACTATGATGTCAACGCACGGCTTCGCACGATGGGAGAGGCCATCGCCTACCGCGGTCCTGATGACTCAGGCATCTATTATGACCAAGAGACCGGCCTTGGTTTTGTTCATCGCCGTTTGGCGATTGTGGATCTCACCTCTGCTGGCCATCAGCCGATGCGTTCCTCATCAGGGCGCTTCGTGATCATCTTTAACGGTGAGATTTATAATCACAATGCATTACGGCACGATCTTGAGGCATCAGGTCTTGGCATTGAATGGAAGGGACATTCGGATACGGAAACGCTTCTGCGTGGATTTGAAGTCTGGGGTATCAAAGAGACATTAACACGCGCAGTCGGCATGTTTGCTTTGGCACTTTATGATCAATCAACACTTCTTGCGCGTGATCGTATGGGCGAGAAGCCGATTTATTACGGATCAAGTCAGGGTGCATTTCTGTTTGGATCTGAATTGAAAGCGTTGCGTGCCCATCCTGCTTTTGCTTCAGATATTGATCGTGATGCACTTTTGTCTCTACTCCGACATCAATATTGCCGAGGTCCTCAAAGCATATATAAAGCGATTTCAAAACTCGCGCCTGGGTCGATCCTTTCATTTGATCTCGTCTCAAAAAAATATGAGGTCGAAACCTATTGGTCACTCCATGAGGCAGCGGCCAAGGGATTAAAACATCGTATCTCTTTATCAGATCAGGACGCGATCGATCAGTTTGACGAGCTGTTAAAACAATCAATCGGTTTGCAAATGGTGGCCGACGTACCAGTGGGTGCCTTTCTCTCTGGTGGTGTGGATAGTTCTTTGATTGTTGCCGAGATGCAGCGTCAGTCTTCGCGCCCGGTCAAAAGTTTTACCATCGGATTTGAAGAAGACGCTTTCAATGAGGCCCCATTTGCACGTGCCGTGGCTCAATATTTAGGTACGGATCATACGGAATATTTCGTTTCGCCGCGTGAGGCTCTTGATCTCATTCCGCGCTTGCCCTCGCTTTATGATGAGCCTTTGGCGGATGTGTCGCAAATACCAACATTTCTTGTTTCACGCATCGCACGACAAGCAGTAACCGTTTCCTTATCAGGGGACGCGGGGGATGAACTTTTTGCGGGTTACACGACTTATGCCCATGCTGAGAAACTGATGCGGATTTATGATCATCTTCCGGCATCCTTGAGGCCGCTTACTTCAATCATAATGAAATCGGGCGCGCGTCTTTCGGAAGTCTTTGGTCATTCTCAACGCGCGCGGCAATTAGCGCTTTCGGCTTTTGTGTTGAACGCACAATCAAAATCAGAACTCACAAGCCGGTTGACGCAGTTTTGGAGTGATGAGGCTACGCCTGTTCTCGGCCTCAACGATCAGATCGATCATCATAACCCGTTTTCAGATCTTGGACTGTCAGATCTCGAACGCATGATTGCAAATGACATGGTCACCTATTTGCCTGATGACATTCTCGCAAAAGTTGATCGCGCGGCGATGGCGGTTTCGCTTGAAACTCGTGTTCCCTTGCTTGATCATCGTATTGTTGAATTTGCGCTGAGTCTTCCAATGTCGCTGCGTCGACGTGGTACGGAAGGGAAGTGGATCATGCGACAAGTGCTTGATCGCTATGTGCCGCGGGCTCTGATCGATCGGCCTAAAAAAGGATTTGGCGTACCGCTTGCTCAATGGTTGCGTGGGCCTTTGCGCGAATGGGCTTTTGATCTTTTATCGCCTGAGGTGATCAAGCGTGATGGTCTGTTTGATCCGCACGCCATCACACGTGCGCTTGACGATCACATGTCAGGTCGACGGGATCGCCATAATGATTTGTGGTCTGTCCTTGTCGCACAGCAATGGGTTGAGGCGCAGCGTACGACCACCCATCGATCATAACTTTTACGATTAACGATTGCCGCGCCAGGCTCTGAACCAGCCGATGAATTTCTCAACACCCACCTCAAGCGGCGTTGAAGGTTTGAAATCCACCGCGTCCATCAAAGCATCAACATCGGCGTAAGTTTCTGGAACATCGCCTATTTCGATGGGTGCAAAAATCTTCTTCGCTTCAATGCCTAAAGATTTTTCCATCGTCGCGACAAGATGCATCAGCTCAACCGGGCTGTTATTCCCGATATTGTAAACGCGATAGGGTGCGCGGCTTGTGCCAGGGTCAGGTTTCGCCCCATCCCATTCCGGATTCGGTTCGGCAACCTTTGGCACGAGGCGCGCAATCGATTCCACAATATCATCAACATAGGTGAAATCTCGTTTCATTTTACCGTGATTGAAAAGCGTGATTGGCTCACCTTTCAAAATTGCGTCAGCAAAAAGCCACATCGCCATATCGGGGCGACCCCAAGGTCCATAGACTGTGAAAAAGCGTAAACCAGTCGATGGCAAACCAAACATATGCGCATAAGAATGCGCCATTAATTCATTCGCTTTCTTGGTCGCGGCATAAAGCGACAAAGGATGATCGACATTGTCATGAATTGAAAAGGGCATGGCGGTGTTCGCGCCATAGACCGAAGACGACGACGCATAGACGAGATGCTCGATTCGATTATGCCGACAGGCTTCAAGAATATTCAAAAAGCCGGTGAGATTGGCGTCGCCATAGGCTTTTGGATTAACAAGCGAATAGCGCACGCCAGCTTGTGCGGCGAGATTCACAACATGCGTGAATTTTCCCGCTTTGAAAGCTGTGTCCACGGCCATAGCCTCTGCGAGATCGCCTTCAACAAAAGCGAAGTTGCCTTGCGGTTTTAGTTCTGCAAGGCGCGCGTGTTTCAAGCTCACATCATAATAGGGATTGAGATTGTCAAAGCCCGTAACATGATGGCCTTCCGCCAAGAGTCTGCGGGCAACGTGAAAGCCGATAAACCCCGCCGCGCCGGTAACGAGGATACGCAATTTTCGAGTGGTCTTTATGTCTGACATGGCGCGCTATATAGGCGATGCGCGCCGTTTTGCCAAAGCGCTTTTTGTAACGCTTTGATCTTGCCAAATAAGAGGCGTGCGCGCTCTAGTCAGGACATAAATTGGCTCGGGAGGCGGCATGGCGCATGTGGCAATCATTGGCTCGGGGATCATTGGGCGCTCATGGGCGATTGTCGCCGCGCGGGCGGGGCTTCACGCCCGCCTCGTGATTCGGCGGGCAGAGGCGCGGGCCGACGTCGCGAAAGCGATTTTGGCGGCGGTTGAAAATGCGACGCCGATCACGCCGACTGTAGTCGTTGACGAGGTCATGAAGCGCATCACTTTTGTCGCAACGCCGGAAGAGGCAGCAACAGGCGCTGGATATGTTTTTGAAGCGATCCGCGAAGATGTCGATGAGAAAGCGGCGCTCTTTCGGGTGCTCGAAGGCATCGCGCCTAAAGACGCGATCTTAGCGAGTTCAACATCAAGTTTTGGCGCGTCACGTTTTGCAAGCGATCTTCAAACGCGTAGCCGCATCCTCGTTGCACATCCTTTGGCGCCACCGCATCTCATTCCTGCAACGGAGATTGTGCCTGCGCCATTCACTGCGCTTGAAACGGTAGAGACGACGTTTGAGCTTATGCGCGCGCTTGGTCAGAAGCCGCTTCTTGTCAGGCGTGAGCAACCGGGGTTCGTGATGAACCGGATGCAGGGGGCGCTGCTTCTTGAAATGATGCGCGTTGTTGAAGAGGGACTCATGGAGCCCGAAGATGTCGATAGCATCATTCGCGATGGCTTCGGCTTGCGTTGGGCCTTTCTCGGCCCCTTTGCCGGGATTGATTTGAATGCACCGGGTGGCATTGCCGATTATTTGAAGCGCTATGGTTTCATGTTTGAGGATCTCGCCCGCGAGCGCGGCATGAAGACGCCTGCGGTTACACCCTCTGTTGTAGCTGAATTGCATGAGGCTTTGCGCGCTCATCACCCGCTTTCGGAGCATTCCAACCGTCTCGCGCAGCGTGATCGCCTCATGGCGCGTTTGAGAGCGCTGCGTCGTGATGAAGGGGCCCATTGATTCACGTCAAGGTTGACGGGCTTCTTGTCGCGCTAGGTCATCTCGTAAAGCCCCTGTGAGGGCGAAAAACGGAGTGACCCAAAATGAACCATCGCCATCGTAAACTTCTACATGCGTTGTTTTCGCATCCATTACCCACCAATCTTGATCGGCATGATGTCGAAACCTTGATGGCAGAAATTGGCGCTACGATTGATCGCACGAGTCATAGCCGCTTGATGATCAAACATGCTGGCCACACGGTTTCGCTGCACGCAACAGAACGTGATCTTTCAAAAGATGAGGTGGTTCATCTCAAAAAATTTGTCGAAGCCTGTGGCATCAATCCGGCGCGTGACTATCCTGTATAGGGTCAATCCAGGTGAAGCTTACACCGGGTAGGCTGTTTCCATTTTAATGCGTTCCATCGCAAAGCGCGATGTCACGTTTTTAAGCGGCGCGGCAGCGATCAGACGTTTGTAGAACGCATCATAGGCTGCCATATCGGCAACTGTGACGCGTAAGATATAATCCGTGTCACCAGCCATCCGGTACATTTCCATCACCTCAGGCTGCGCGGTGATGAACTCGGCAAAATTTGTGAGCCATTCAAGCGAATGATCGCCGGTTTCAATTGAAACGAGAACAGTCAAACCCAAACCGATTTTTTCAGGTGCAACGAGAGCCACGCGTTTGAGGATCACGCCATCTTGTTCGAGTTTCTGTACGCGTTTCCAGCAGGGTGTTTGGGAGAGACCTACGCGTGAAGCGAGCTCTTGCACCGACAAATCGGCATTGGCCTGTAGCTCTGTGAGGATTTTGCGATCAATCGCATCCATTTTACCGGTTTCCAACGTTCTGAATTTCGAACAGAATTGACGAAGACGTCATAAAAATCAACCATTTTGGAGAATAAATTTCTATAATAATATAAATATTCTCTATTTTTTATCGTTTATAGAAGAAATTACTCTTTTTACCGTTCATTTAAAAGAACATTCTTATTGACGGAAAAGCGCTTTATTGGTCATCTCAGGACATCGGTTCGGTCAAACGGGTCGGTCGCGGGGATTTGAAGCGAGCAGCTTGCACCGCGTCACCAAATGCTAAAGCGCCACGAACGCGACGCTCAAAGGGCGAATTCGTGGGCTCCCCAGACGTGAAGGAGATGAGCCATGACGTGTTTGTGTTGTTGGTGATGAGCACCCGCCGACCGGAGCGTTTTTAACCGGTAATCAAAAGAACAGTTGCGCTTGAGTGACCGTGCCAAAGCCTTCGGCACGCATGGATCTCTCTGTCTTCTGTTCGACTTTTTTCCACTCAGTATTGCGTTCGAAAACTCGAAAGATCGATTTCATGACAAAGTTATCTTTATCCTCTCTCTTCCTCTCGCGCCGTAAAGTGCTTGCTGGCATCGTTGCGGCGTCCACGGCGACGATTGCGCTTGCACCAGCGAGCGTCTTTGCTGGACCGACGGAAGTCCGCATCGGTTATCAAAAGAATGGCGTTCTTTATCTCGCGAAAGAAACCGGACAGCTTGAAGCCGCGCTCAAGGCCAAAGGCTTAAGCGTGAAATGGGTTGAATTTTCATTCGGCCCGCCGCTGCTTGAAGCTTTAGGCGCGGGCAGCATTGATTACGGCACAACGGGTGATTCACCGCCGATCTTTGCGCAAGCCGCAGGGGCAAAGATTGTTTATGTGGCTGCGCAGGAAGCTGCCGGCTCGGGCGCTGCGATTCTTGTGAAAGACGGATCCAACATCAATTCGTTGAATGATCTAAAAGGCAAAAAAGTCGGCTTCGCGAAAGCCTCATCGTCGCATAATTTGACGATCGCAGCGCTTGAAAAAGTGGGACTCAAGTATAATGACATCGAGCCCGTCTATTTGGCTCCGGCTGATGGTGCCGCCGCTTTTGCAAAAGGCGCGGTGGATGCCTGGACGATCTGGGATCCTTTCTTTGCGGTGGCTGAAGCGCAACCGGGCACAAAAGTTTTGGCACCAGCCAAAGGCATCGTGACGCAAAACTCTTTCTTCCTTGCAAATGCGGATTTTGCAAAAGCCAATCCTGATCTTGTTGCAGCGGTGAATGAAGGTCTTGCATCAACAGCACGATGGGCTGAGAAAAATCGTGCTGAAGTTACGACAGTGTTCTCTAAGGCCACAGGCATTGCGCCTGACATTCAGCAAAAGGCTGTTGATCGCACGGAGTTCGTGATTCATCCGCTGCGTGATCCGGTGATTGCCGAACAGCAACGCATCGCGGATCGCTTTCAATCGCTTGGCCTTATCCCGAAGCAGATCAATGTGAAGGACATTGTGTGGTCGTGGAAACCCGCAAGTTGAGGTGAGTTTCGTGTCGCAGGCTCCGGGGACTTCTCCCCCTTTGCCCGGCGCTTGCGACACGAAGACAATTCGATTGACCACTCCGGTTTAGAAATCAGCGAGATTTGAAATGACGATTTCATCAAAACCTTTGGACCTCTTTTGGTTTATTCCCGTATCGGGTGATGGTGCTTACCTGGGTACCGAAAAAGGCCATCGTCCGGCTGAATTTTCTTACTTGAAACAAATCGCACAAGCTGCTGATCGTTTGGGTTTCAAAGGTGTGCTGATCCCTACGGGTCGGGGCTGTGATGATCCGTTCATCACCGCATCAGCCTTGGCTGCGCATACCGAGCAATTGAAGTTTCTCGTGGCCTTGCGGCCCGGCGTGGCTTCGCCATCTTATTTTGCGCGTCAAGCGGCAGCGCTCGATCGTATTTCAAATGGGCGTTATCTCGTCAATATTGTGACCGGCGGTAATCCGTCGGAGCTTGCTGGTGATGGAATCTTTTTATCGCATGATGAGCGCTATGCACACACCGCGGAATTCTTGACAGTCTATAATCGCTTGTTGCGCGGTGAGACGGTTGATTTCGAAGGCCGCTA
>RFZR01000002.1 GCA_009920595.1 Alphaproteobacteria bacterium
GTGCTTCAGCAATCCAATAGGCTGCACGAATGCGTCCGGCTTCAATCGTCGCTTTCTTCTCGGAGTCACTAAAGAAGTTTTCTGCGCGCGCGGCATCGCCTGAAAGATCAAGCGTGAACATGCCCGACATAAAGGCCGCGTCTGCAAGCGCTGCCGCATTCATCCCCGGACGCGGTTTTAAGAGATCAAGAATGAGATCGAGCTTTTGCGTTTCGGCAAGACGGCGCGCCAAAACGCGCCGCTCCGTCCACCATTCATCAGGTCGCGGAGGTGTTTGATCTTTCGGGAACCGCGCAAGCGCTTGATACGCATCTTCCAACTTATCCGCGCGACGCAAAAATTGCGCCTCAGAGAGTATATATCCGGGCTCTGCTTTGAGTGAGGCCGGCGCGCTCTTTAAAAGTTTCTCGGCATCTGCATCACGTTTGCCGATGGCGATACGAATTTTAGCGAGCGCCTGAACTGAGGATTGCGCTTTCTCAGCAGCACGCAATGCGGCGGCCCAATTTTCTTGCGCGATCATCGTTTCAACGCGTTCACGATGATCGCCCGTAGTGAGTGCCTCATCAAAACGTTCGAGAATATTATTCTCAATAGCGACCTGTCGGTGTCAGCGGTTGTTGAGCACCCAAGAAAGAGAGGATTTCAGGTGTGGTGTGCTTATCTCTGTAAAGCGCCTCTTCCCCTTTGCGGCGAATAAAGGAAACAGTGGGCCAATCGCGATATTGCGAGAGGAAAGCGGCAATTCGATCAAAGCCGGCTTTTTCCGGATTGGTTCTCAGCGCCACCCATTCTGCAACAAGCCGCGCCAATGGATCGTTTAAAGAAAGCGCTGCCACATCCCCCGCCACTAAATCTTCTTTGCGATAGGCGGCGATCGCGGTGCCCAAGGCTTTTGAAAGTTCAGGTGCGGGACGGATATGGGAAGGAAGATCGGCAAAGGCCGGAAGGCTACGAAGGGGCCACGCGGCACAGGCACCTAAAACCGTCCCCAGGAAAGCCCGTCTGCCGATCACGTAAGCCTCCGCTACACAGCCTCACTCACCCGCCGCTCTTGCGCGATTCTTGCGGGCTCTGCCAATCCTCAAGGCCTATGACTGCAGAATGCGGCGGGCGGATGGCCGTTGACAAAGTCTGGCACCCCTTCCGTTCGGAGGCGGAAGCGGCTATGTCTTGGCTCCGGTTTTTCCAAAAAACCAATGAAGAAAAATTCGTTTTCCGGAGCCCCTCTTTATGTCGCGCGCCATTTTCAAGGGATCAATCCCTGCCCTCGTTACGCCTTTCAAGAATGGCGCTTTTGACGAAGAGAGCTTTCGTAATCACGTTTCTTGGCAGATCGCCGAAGGCTCAACAGGTCTCGTTCCGGTTGGCACAACGGGTGAAAGCCCGACTCTTTCTCATGACGAACATAAGCGCGTTGTCGAAGCCTGTATCTCTGAAGCCAAAGGCCGCGTGCCCGTGATGGCGGGTGCTGGATCAAACAATACGGTTGAAGCGGTTGATCTCGCCCGCCATGCTGAAAAAGCGGGTGCTGATGCCGTGCTCGTTGTCACGCCCTATTACAACAAGCCAAATCAGGAAGGGCTTTATCAGCATTTCAAAGCGATTAACGATGCGATCGGTATTCCGATTTATATTTACAACATCCCGCCGCGCTCGGTGGTTGATATGTCTATCGACACAATGAAGCGCCTCTATGAGCTCAAAAACATTGTGGGCGTGAAAGATGCCACAGGCTCGGTTGCACGCATCTCGCAGCAACGTCAGGCCTTGGGTGCCGATTTCGTGCAATTATCGGGCGATGACATCATCGCATTGCCTTCGGTCGCTTGCGGCGCGATGGGTACGATCTCCGTGATCGCCAATGTCGCCCCGCGTTTGTCGGCTGAGCGCATGGCGAAGGCGTTAGCAGGCGATATGAAGGGCGCGCTTCAGTTGCAAGACAAGCTCGTGCCGCTTGATCAAGCGATCTTCATCGAGCCGGGCCTTGCAGGCGCAAAATGCGGCTTGAAGATTTTGGGCCGCATGAATGATGAAGTGCGTCTGCCGCTCGTCAATGTGACGGCATCGACCGCCGCATCAATCCGCGCCGCGATGGTCCATGCCGGGTTGATCAACAGCTGATCGAGGCCATATAGGCCCTATGGCTGAAAAAGACGCAAAACCCCGCCGCATCGCGGCTGAAAACCGCAAAGCACGGTTTGAATATGCAATTGCGGACACATTTGAAGCGGGCATTGCGCTGCAAGGCTCCGAGGTCAAATCTTTGCGCGCGGGTAAAGCGACAATCGGAGAGTCCTATGCCGCCGAGAAAAATGGCGAGCTCTTCCTGGTGAACGCCTATATTCCCGAATATCTCGAAGCCCATCAGTTCAATCACGAGACCAAACGGCCGCGAAAACTGCTTCTCCATCGCCGCCAAGTCGACAAGCTGGTCGGCGCGGTGCAACGCGAGGGCATGACGATTGTGCCCTTAAAGATCTATTTCAATGATCGCGGCCGCGCAAAGGTCGAAATCGCGCTGGCCAAGGGCAAAAACACCGCTGACAAACGAGAAACGGCCAAAAAGCGTGATTGGGAACGCGAAAAGTCGCGGCTTTTACGGGATAAGGGGTAAGGGTCCGCCCGGACAAAAGCCTTGATTGACTTGGAAGGCCAAAACCCTATGATCCGCCCGCGTTTCGGCGTTACCTATCGCCTGACCCGATTTTCCCTTTGATCCGACCGCTCCCTGATGGATCGGTCTGCCGCGACTGAGAGGCGGCCTTTAAAACATGAATTTTTCCGAACTGGGCCTGAGCCCCAAAGTCCTCGAAGCGGTCACCGCTTCCGGTTATACAACCCCGACCCCCATTCAGGCTGAAGCCATTCCGCGCGTGTTGGAGCGCCGCGATGTGCTGGGCATCGCACAAACCGGCACGGGCAAAACGGCCGCCTTCACGCTGCCCATGATCACGCTTTTGGAACAAGGCCGCGCGCGGGCGCGTATGCCCCGCACGCTCATCCTTGAACCCACGCGCGAACTCGCGGCACAGGTCGAAGAAAGCTTCGTCAAATATGGTTCGGGTCAGAAGCTGGATGTCGCGCTTTTGATCGGTGGCGTTTCCTTTGGTGATCAGGACATCAAAATCACACGCGGTGTTGATGTGTTGATTGCAACACCAGGGCGCCTGCTTGATCATTTCGAGCGCGGGAAACTTCTTCTCACCGGAATTGAAATTCTCGTCATCGATGAAGCCGACCGGATGCTCGATATGGGCTTCATTCCCGATATTGAACGCATCTGCAAGATGGTGCCCTTCACGCGCCAGACGCTCTTCTTCTCGGCAACCATGCCGCCAGAAATCCAACGGATCACAGATACGTTCTTGCATAATCCCGCACGCATCGAAATTGCCCGTCAATCAACAACGGCTGAAACGATCACACAATATCTGGTCGCGTCTTCACATCATGCCGCAGAAAAACGTGAGACTCTTCGTCGTTTGATGCGCGATGCGACGGATGTGAAAAACGGCATCATTTTCTGTAATCGCAAAAGCGATGTGCAGATTGTTTTTAAATCGTTGACCAAGCATGGATTTAGTGTTGCAGCACTTCATGGCGATATGGATCAACGCGCTCGTACATTGGCGCTTGAAGCGTTTCGCAATGGAACAACACAATATCTTGTCGCATCGGACGTTGCGGCTCGCGGGCTTGATATTCCCGATGTCAGCCATGTGTTCAACTATGATGCACCGCATCACTCGGAAGACTATGTTCACCGCATCGGCCGCACAGGTCGTGCAGGACGCCTTGGCACAGCCTATACGTTGATCACTTCGGCTGATGACAAAAGCCTCGCAGGCATTGAAAGCCTCATCAAGAAATCCATTCCTTGGCTTGGCCCAACACTCGCAGAAGCGGTGTTTGAACCCGCGCCACGAGCGGAGCGATCATCGCGTACGCACCGCTCTGATCGCACATCGTCACGTCGCACTCCCCGCGCTGATGGCGAAGCGAAGCCTCAGGGAGATCGCTTACCACGTGCTGCAAAGACGGAACGCAAAGTTGAAGCTTCGAGACCCGAACAACGTGAGCCTCAGCCTCAACCCGCAATGCAGAACAAAAAGCCACAGCATTCGCCCCGACATCGACGCGATGATGATGGACCGACACCCGTTGGATTTGGCGATCAGATGCCCGGCTTTTTGACGCGCGGGATGAAAGCAAAAGCTTAAAATCAAAAAGCTTTAGTGTTCGGCAGCCCTAAGCGCTGCGGGATCAACCGGTTTGATCGCAACCGATTCACCACAGCCACAGGCCGATGTCTCGTTCGGATTATTGAAGACAAACTGGCTCGTGAATTTATCGGTTTTATAATCCATCTCGGTGCCGATCAGAAACATCAGCGCTTTCGGATCGATGACGACTTTCACGCCCTTGTCTTCAACGACATCCTCATGCGGCGCGAGGCTCTCGGCATAATCAATTGTGTAGGCCATACCCGCGCAGCCGCCATTTTTGACGCCCACACGGATCGCCGCGATCGGCTTTTCAGCGTTTTCCATAATGAAGCGGATGCGCGCAGCAGCGGCATCGGTCAAAGACATCAGTTTAAGACTTGATCCTGCCATCTTACACTCCCCAGCCGGGTTCAAGGCCCGACGGATGATTCACTCTATCATATGGGGCATAAAGCCCAAACACCAAGCCCCGAGGACCTCAAAACATATCGAGCGCCACGCGCGCTTCTTCCGACATGCGGGACTGGTCCCAAGGCGGATCAAAAACCATTCTGACTTCAACCGAGCGAACACCCGGCACGGTGCTGACCGCCGTATCCACCCAACCCGGCATTTCGCCCGCAACTGGGCAACCGGGTGCCGTTAATGTCATATCGATTTCAACATGGCGGTCGTCATTGATCGCGATGCGATAGATCAGGCCAAGCTCGTAAATGTCTGAAGGAATTTCAGGATCATAAACGGTTTTCAACGCCGCGATGATGTCATCGGTCAGACGATCAATCTCTTCCGGCGGCAAAGCTGAAGGCGCGGCAATATCCGGCTGGTTCGGCTTTTCTTCAAGAGGCTGAGGGACATCATTCATGGTCATCTCTTCCACCGCTTCAAGAAAACATCGATTGCGCTTTGCGCAAAGCTTCAACCAGCGCATCGATTTCCGCATGAGTATTATAGAATGCGAAAGACGCACGGCATGTGGAGGTGACACCAAAGCGTTTCAAGAGCGGTTGAGCGCAATGGGTGCCTGCACGCACCGCAATACCTGAGCGATCAATAATCGTCGCCACATCATGCGCATGTGCACCCTGCATCTCGAATGCCACAATCGCGCCCTTGCCCGGAGCCGTCCCAAAAATGCGAAGTGAATTTAGTTCTGACAGACGCTCCATTGCATAAACACCCAAAGCATCTTCATGCTTCAATGCGGCTCCGCGATCCATTGACTGCATATAATCAAGCGCAGCACCCAAACCGATGGCTTGAACGATCGGCGGCGTTCCTGCTTCAAAACGATGCGGAGGTTCATTATAGGTGACGGCATCTTCCGTCACGACGCTGATCATTTCACCGCCGCCATTAAAGGGCGGCATTTTCTCCAGCAGTGAACGCTTACCATAGGCAACGCCAATGCCTGTCGGGCCATAAAGTTTATGTCCTGTGAGGCAATAAAAATCGACATCAAGAGCTCGCACATCAGTGGGCACATGAACCGCGCCTTGGCAGCCATCAACCATCACATAGGCGCCATGCTTGCGCGCGATCTTCACCATCTCGGCAATCGGATTGATCGTTCCAAGAACATTCGACATTTGCGAAATGGCGACGATCTTCGTCTTCGGCGTAAAGAGCTTTTCGTAAGCGTCCAGATCAAGCACGCCGCGCTCATCACAAGGGATCCATTTGATCACCGCGCCATGACGCTCCCGATGAAAATGCCAAGGCACAATATTCGAATGATGCTCCATCATCGAGAGAATGATTTCATCACCCTCTTGAAGCACCATCCGCCCCAAAGAGGCGGCGACAAGATTCATCGCCTCTGTCGCATTACGCGTAAAAATGATTTCATCTGTTGAAGCCGCATTGATGAAAGCGCGCACGGTTTCACGTGCATGTTCAAAGGCTTCAGTTGCGGCATTGGCTAAATAATGAAGCCCACGATGGACATTCGCATATTCATGCTCATAGGCATAAATCATGCGATCAAGGACCTGTTTGGGCTTTTGCGCTGAAGCAGCATTATCGAGATAGATCAGAGGCTTGCCATAAACCTGCTTCGAGAGGATCGGAAAATCCGCCCGCACCTTTTCGACATCAAAGGTCTTGGCTTCAGCCATCACGCGCTCCGTGCCTTCAGCCACGCTTCAGCGAGTGCCTCAAGTATCTCCCGAAAACCATCATGCTCAATCGACTCAAGCGCTTCACCAACAAAGGCCTGCAACATCAAAGCTTCAGCTTCCGTCTTCGGCAGACCGCGCGCGCGCAAGTAAAAGAGCAGATCTTCATCAAGCGCACCAACCGTCGCACCGTGACCGCAGGCGACATCGTCAGCAAAAATTTCAAGTTCCGGCTTATTATTCATCGTCGCGCCATCTTCAAGCACGATGGCACGGCTCATCATTTTGCCATCCGTCTGTTGCGCACCCGGACGAACAATGATCTTGCCCTGAAACACGCCTGTCGATTCATCGTCAAGCACATGCGCGAAAAATTCACGGCTTTGGCATTCCGGAACAGCATGATCGACAACCAATGTTGAGTCCGCATGCTGCTTCTTATTCAGAAGACTTGCGCTTGAAATTTCGGCTTTCGACTGTTCGCCTTCAAAACGGAAGAAAATCTGATGCCGCGAGAGCGCACCGCCGATTACAAAATTATGTCCGCGATAGAGGCTCTCTCTGCCCATCGCACCGCCAAAAGTCGTAAGCACGGTGGAAGAAGGATCAACGAGATTAAGACGCAAGTGATCAATCTCGACATGATCACCAAGACGCACTTCAAAAACGCTGTCAATCAGCGAACCCGATACACCACCTTCATGGCTTTCAACGAAAAACGCCTTTGCGTGATCGCCAATATTCACCCGCACGCGTGGATAGGACGCATGAGCACCCGTTGTCACGAGCCGGATCACGATCGGCTTTGCGAGCTCGGTCTTTGCCGCAATCTCGATATCAAGTGCGCTTTCCGAAAAGGCAGCGTTCAAAGCGATCACAGGATCAGGTGAGAGTACACCCTTCTCATCAGCGCCATCATCAGCCAATGTCGAGACGGATTGAAGCTTCACGCCTTGCGGCAAAGCGCTTGAAAGCGATGAGTCATAATGACCATCAACAAGTGTGATTTTATATGCATCAATGTCAGCAAGCGGTGACGCAGTCGTCACCCTGCCGCCAGCCTGTGCCGGAGGCGGTGCGTTCTTCAAAAGCGCGCGGAGATCCGTGTAATGATAGGCCTCAACGCGACGATGCGGCAGACCTGCATCAACAAAACGCGCAAATGCCGATTGACGATCCGGCGCCACTTTTGCACCTTGCGCGATCAGCGCCTGCTCCGCTTCGGTTTTTAACGGCGTGATATTCGACATACGACCCTCACGCCGCCGCGTTGGTTATATAGTCGGCATAGCCATTGGCTTCGAGCTCAACAGACGCTGATAATGCGTGATCACGAGGAACGAGCGCTTGGCTGAACGCAGCGCATTGACACCTTCGGACACAATCTTCAACGCGTCGATATCAAGACCTGAATCCGTTTCATCGAGAATGCCGATGGATGGCTCGAGCAATGCCATCTGCAGGATTTCCATGCGCTTCTTTTCGCCGCCCGAAAAACCAACATTCAAGCCGCGCTTCAACATGTCCTGCGGAATACCAAGCTTTTCGGCGCCCGCCTTCACGCGACGCATGAAATCGGGAGTCGTCAATTCGTCTTCGCCACGACCTTTGCGCTGCGCATTCAACGCGGCTTTCAAAAAAGTCATCGTCGCCACGCCCGGAATTTCGAGCGGATATTGAAAAGCGAGAAACACACCGGCCGCCGCGCGCTCATCGGGTTCCATCTCGAGAAGATTTTTCCCATCAAGCAAAATCTCACCTTCAAGCACTTCGTAATCTTCTTTGCCAGCAATCACATAAGACAAAGTCGATTTGCCAGAACCATTCGGGCCCATGATCGCTGCGACTTCGCCATCACGGATTGTGAGATTGAGGCCGTTCAAAATCTTCTTCGTGCCGTCTTCAATGGCGACGTGGAGATTGCGGATTTCCAACATAGTGAGTGTCCCAAATTCAATTAATGAGGCGCATTACGCGAGAGAGGTTAGCCGACCGAGCCTTCAAGGCTGATCGAAATGAGTTTCTGCGCTTCAACTGCAAATTCCATCGGCAGCTGTTGCAGCACGTCTTTTACAAAACCATTGACGATGAGTGCCGTTGCTTCTTCTGCCGACAACCCGCGTTGACGACAATAGAACAGCTGGTCTTCCGAAATCTTTGATGTCGTCGCTTCATGCTCGAATACGGCGGATGCGTTTTTCGATTCGAGATAGGGAACCGTATGCGCGCCACAGGTTTCGCCAATCAGCAAAGAGTCACAATTCGTGAAATTTCTTGCATTCGTCGCCTTGCGATGCGCCGACACCTGACCGCGATAGGTATTTTGCGATTTACCTGCAGAGATACCCTTCGAGATGATGCGGCTCGTTGTGTTCTTGCCGAGATGGATCATCTTCGTGCCGCTGTCGACCTGCTGATAGCCGTTCGACACCGCGATCGAATAAAATTCACCGCGCGAATTGTCGCCACGCAAAATACAGGACGGATATTTCCACGTGATCGCGGAACCGGTTTCGACCTGCGTCCAGCTGATCTTCGAATTCGCGCCACGGCAATCGCCGCGCTTCGTCACGAAATTGTAAATGCCGCCTTTGCCGTCGGCATCACCTGGATACCAATTTTGTACCGTTGAATATTTGATCTCAGCATCATCAAGCGCGACCAATTCAACCACTGCCGCATGCAATTGGTTTTCATCACGTTGCGGCGCGGTGCAGCCTTCGAGATAGGAGACGTAAGAGCCCTTCTCTGCGATGATGAGCGTACGCTCAAACTGGCCGGTGTTCTTTTCATTGATACGAAAATACGTCGACAATTCCATCGGGCAGCGCACACCTTCGGGAATGTAAACGAAGGATCCGTCAGTGAAGACAGCGCAATTCAGCGTCGCATAATAGTTGTCGGTGACCGGCACAACCGAGCCGAGATATTTTTTGACGAGTTCCGGATGATCTTTGATCGCTTCCGAAATCGAGCAGAAAATCACGCCCGCTTTCTTGAGCTCTTCCTTGAACGTCGTGACAACCGAAACAGAGTCAAACACGGCATCGACAGCAACTTTTGAAGTCTGCACACCGGCAAGAATTTCCTGCTCGCGTAAGGGGATGCCGAGTTTCTTATAAGTGTCGAGAATAGCGGGATCGACATCATCGAGCGTCTTCGGCGCCGCATTCTTTTTAGGTGCGGCATAATAATAGGAATCGTTGAAATCGATCTTAGGATAATGGACGCGCGCCCATTGCGGCTCATCCATCGTCTTCCAGCGACGATACGCATCAAGGCGCCAGTCGAGCATCCATTGCGGCTCGCCCTTCTTCGCCGAGATAAAACGAACGATCTCTTCGTTCAGCCCTTTAGGGGCCTTGTCGACCTCGAGGTCCGTGGTGAACCCATATTTATACTGATCAACATCGAGCTGTTTGACCTGCTCGACGGTCTCCTTGACGGCAACCATTTGACTCTCCTGACAAACCGGCTTCAAGGGCGCGGTGTCACCTCAAACCCGCTTTTATCACGCGGCGCGGGTCCGCGTCTTCATTTTCCTTACAATATCTTCGCACGCTGACAGAAATCGGATGACATCTCCGTTCGAAGACGAGTAACCAAAACTGACTCGCACTGCACCCTTGGCGATATCGGACGCCACGCCCATCGCGTCAAGCACATGCGACCTCTTGACCTTGCCGGAAGAACAGGCGGAACCGGATGACAATGCGACCCCGGCGAGGTCAAAAGCCATCAATGCCGTCTCGGCCGTCAGTCCCGGAATTGCGAAAGAGAGCGTGTTTGGCAGACGCCGGGCATTTTTACCGAAAATCACCGCTTCGGGTGCCAGCTTCAGAACCCCCGCTTCCGCCTCATCCCTGAGTGAGGCCAACCGCGCCGTTTCGCTTTCAATCGCCGCCTCGGCGGCCGCGCACGCCGCGCCAAAAGCGGCAATGAGCGCCGTGCCTTCGGTTCCGGCGCGCGCGCCTTTTTCCTGACCGCCACCGCGGATCAACCGATCTTGCAGGCTCACCCCGCCTGACTTGAAAACGAGCGCGCCAATACCCTGCGGCCCGCCAATTTTATGAGCCGAGAGCGTCAGAATATCTGCCCCCGCCGCGACCTGGTCGAGCGGTAAACGGCCAGCCACTTGCACCGCATCCGAATGCAGAAGCCCCCCCTGTGCATGGACCATTTGCGAGATCGCCGGGATCGGCTGAATGACACCGGTCTCACTGTTAGCGGTTTGAACCGATACAAGAGCTCTGCCGCCAAGCGTATTGATTTTGTTGAGTTCTTCTTCAAGATCGGTGAGGTTTAGAAGTCCATTGGCATCGACCGACAAAATCCGTTGTGCCTCTTTGGGCGCGCGCGCGCCCTCAACGCCTGAGGGGTGTTCCACGGCGCTGATAAGAAGATGAGTAAAGGGGTGTGGGTCGCCATCGGTTTTGAGGCCAAGCGTGAGAGCGGTCACATTCGCTTCGGTTGCCCCACTCGTAAACACAACATCGCGAGCCGAGGCACCACAAAGCCGCGCCACTTGATCGCGCGCCGCCTCGATCCGCCCGCGCGCAGAACGCCCTTCGGCATGGATCGAAGAAGGGTTCCCGACTGCGTCCAACGCGTCCAGCATGGCCGCCCGCGCCTCGGCACGCAGCGGTGCCGTCGCATTATGATCGAGATAGGACCTGACGCCGCTCATGGCCGCAACCGCCTCCTTTAGTTTTTCGAGCCAATTGCCGGAAATGCTTGCATTTCACCCCGGCCACCGTGCTAAACACCGCATCCGAGACGGTTGGGACCCACCCAACCAAGTTCCGTGGAACGTTCAAGGGTTCTGGCTTCGCCATCCGCAGCTGTCAAGCGAAGGAAGGGCGGGCAACGATCTATGAACCCGTCGCGGTACCACGCCGAGGTGAAAAAACGATGCCTGAGGTCATTTTTACGGGTCCCGCCGGCCGCATTGAGGGGCGCTATAACCAATCAAAAACGCGGGGCGCACCGATTGCGATCATCCTGCACCCGCATCCGCAATTTGGCGGCACGATGAATAACCCGCTTGTTTATGCGCTTTATTACTCGTTCCTTGAGCGCGGTTTTTCGACGCTTCGATTCAATTTCCGTGGTGTGGGCCGCAGCCAAGGCGCATTCGATCACGGCTCAGGCGAATTGTCGGACGCGGCCTCGGCACTTGATTGGGCGCAATCGATCAATCCGGATGCCCGCGCCTGCTGGATTACGGGGATCTCCTTTGGGGCCTGGATCGGTATGCAGCTTCTGATGCGTCGTCCGGAAATCGAAGGCTTCATTTCAATCGCGGCGCCAGCAAATCGTTTTGACTTTTCGTTTTTGGCGCCCTGCCCTTCGTCAGGTCTTTTTGTTCACGGCACGCAAGATCGCGTGGCACCCGCCAAGGAAGTCATTCCGATCATCGAGAAAGTGAAGACCCAAAAGGGCATCAAGCTCGAACATCAGATGGTTGAAGGCGCCAATCATTTCTTTGAAGATAAGATCGATGATTTGATGGTGGTCGTTGATAAATATCTCGACAAACGTTTGGGACCAAAGACCGAAAATAACAATAAAAAAACCCGCTTGAAACGAACCAAGCGGGTTTTTGTTTGTTCAAATTTTCGTGCGCTTAATTGCCAAGCGAGGCTTTAGCCTTCGCCCACCATCCACCTTTTTTCGGCTTTGATGGATCAGCAATCACAACGGGTTCAGTTGTGATCGGTTCTGGAAGCGGCTGCGACTCTTCACCATGCGTCGGCGCTTCATAAGAAGGTTGTTGCGCGACCATAGGCGCACGTTCTTCACGCACAACTTCACGTTGGGGTTCTGCCGCATGTGACGATTCAGAAGCCCCTTCACCGTGTGAAGTTGAATTTGAGTCTGTTTCATCTGATGAAGCTAATGAGGCTTCACCCTCACCGCGTCCACGGCGATCACGACGACGACCGCCGCGGCGTCCGCGACGACGGCGATTGCCTTCATTTGTTTCTGCACCTTCAGCGACGACTTCGGTTTCTTCTATAACATCGCCTTCAGCCGTGATCTCACGTGTTCCGCTGAAAGGCTCACCAGCAAAACTCGGTTGCGGCGCATTGAGCGGCATAATTGAACCATCTGCATTGCGTTCGCCACCACCGCGACGACGCCGACGGCGGCGCCGACGACGTCCACCGCCTTCGCTTTGTTCACCTTCGCCACGTTCTTGATCACCGCGACGCTCATCATCAGAGTCTTCACGATCATCTTGCTCTTCACTCTCATCCTCGACGTCTTCTTCGATGATCTCCTCTTCGACTTCCTCAATGAGCAGAGGAGCGGAAGGATTGGGACGAGGCATGATCTGCACATCGCCCGGCATCACAATGTCACCACGCTCGACATGGAACGGATGTGTGCCGGTCAATGTTTCATCGACGAGAATGGTGATGTTGACGAGGAAGGTTTCTTCCAAAGAGCGCACATGCATGCGCTTCTGGTTTAATAGATAAAGCGCGATATCGGCTCGTGCGCGCACCGTGATGTGATGCGATGCACTTTTCAGCAACATGTCTTCAACATGACGCAACACATGAAGAGCGACCGATGGTGTGGCACGCACCATACCCGCGCCCGCGCAATGCGGACAGGTCACGGTCGAGCCTTCAAGCACGCCTGTGCGTATGCGTTGGCGGGACATTTCCATCAAACCGAAAGGCGAGATACGTCCGACCTGAATGCGCGCGCGATCATTTTTAAGCGCGTCTTTCAACCGACGTTCAACCGCACGCGCAAACGCAATTGCCGCGCGACTTCGTCAGCCGCTTCGAGATTGGTGCGAAGAGCGGTATCCTCGATATTATGCTCGCGTGTCGAGCGTCCGGAGTTCACGTCAATCGCAACAAGCGCTTCGGTCTGGTTGATGACGATATATCCCCCCGACTTCAATGTGACTTGGCTTGAGAACATCGCATCAAGCTGGGGCTCAACTCCAAATTTTGCGAAGATCGGCGTTGTCTCGCGATAGGGCTTCACATTTTTCGCATGGCTCGGCATGAGCATGCGCATGAAATCCTTTGCGTCCTTGTAGGCGTCTTCACCTGCGACCTGCACTTCGTCGATGTCTTTATTATAAAGATCACGGATCGAGCGTTTGACGAGCGACCCTTCTTCATAAACGAGGGTCGGTGCCGTCGATTGTAAAGTTGTTTCACGCACCGTTTCCCATGCGCGCATCAAATATTCGAAATCGCGTTTGATCTCGGGCTTCGTCCGCGCGGCACCTGCAGTGCGGAGAATAACGCCCATTCCATCCGGAACCTCAAGCTCCTGCGCAATCGATTTCAATCTCTTGCGGTCTGCTGCATTTGTGATCTTGCGCGAGATCCGGCAAGCGAAAGATAGGTTGTGAGCGCTGCACCCTTATTGCCGCGTTCTTCTTTCACTACTTGAACAAGCAAAATCTGACGACGTTTGATCACTTCTTGAATCTTGTAATGGCGACGCGCCTGGCGAGGACGCTCAGGAATATCTTCCATCGCATCGCCACCGCCGATTTGTTCAACGACATGATCTTCGTCAGAACCAACTTCAACCGGCTCATTGCCATGGGCAACTGATTCAGACTCGTCGTGAGAGTCATCATGGTGAGAAGCTGCTTCCACAGACCGCTCTTCTTCATGCGAAGAGGCGTGATGATCATGATGTTCTTGGGTTTCTGTCACCTCATGCGCGTCATGATCTGAAGAGACTTCATGCTCAACTTCGGACGTCTCATCGTCATGAGCGTGCCCCGTTGCGCTATCATGCTCATCCTGACCGCCCGCATCATTCTCAAGCGTTGACGCCTCTTCAGAGAATCCGCTTTCAGGTGCGTCTTCAGAAATGACATGTTGCGAGGATGCACGTTTGGCACGGTCGCCACGACGTGATGACCGCGCAGGACGTTCATCATCAAAATCGGCATCGCGATTTGCACGCATATCTTCAGCAAGCAGCGCTTCGCGATCCGCAACTGGAATTTGATAGTAATCGGGATGAATTTCGGAAAAGGCCAGAAAACCGTGACGATTTCCGCCATATTCTACGAAAGCCGCCTGAAGTGACGGCTCAACGCGCGTGACTTTGGCGAGATAGATATTGCCGCGTAGTTGTTTTCTGTTCGCCGATTCAAAATCGAATTCTTCGACGCGGTTACCTCTGACGACGACGACCCGTGTCTCTTCGGGATGCGACGCATCGATCAACATTTTGTTGGCCATGAGAGTCTCTCAATGGCGCCATCCGCCGTCTGCTCTGGACCGTTCTTAGCGCGGGTCCGCTGTCCATTAAGGACAGACCCTTCTTAGCTGCGAAAGACCGGATCGAAATAAGAGGAAAGGAGGCGCCCTGTTGCCGCCCGTTACGGGCGAAGGGGTGATATGCCTTCGGAGGGAAACGGACCAATCCGGCCGTCGATGACGCGTCACGAGCAGCCCCAAAGGGCCCTCTCGCGTCACTCATACGGAACCGAAACGCTTGGCTCACGTCTCACACCTCGACTGTTCGGGCCGACCATCGGTTGCAAAACCGGGCGGCATTGGATCTGAACTTCCTCCGGCTGGGAAAATTGCCCATCGGAAAAAGCGTGCAAATCTGCCGGGAAACCAGTGACGCGCCGGACACAATCCGAAGTTTCGCCCCAATTACGGGGGAAAAAGCGCGCCGCTCGACCCACTCCGGGTCGGTTTGGCAAGAGCACAACTCTAGATAAGGGGCGCCCCCCTGCTTTGGCAAGTCTTTATCCGAGCAAGGCTGTGTTGCGACAGACTTGGAGACGATGCGGAACCCATGATCGGCGCTTGCGGAAAAGCCCGGCATAGGAGACACACCACCTTAACCCGCCTCACTATGGCTCAGCTTCATGATCCGTTCGCTTTTCTTGATCCTTACCCTCACCAGCGCCACTCTCGGTGCCTGGATGGGATCGGCGTCGAAGCTTCACAGTGAAAATCTACCCCTTGTCGTAATCGATCCCGGACATGGCGGTGCTGATTTAGGCGCAATCGGCGTAAATGGTGTTTTTGAAAAGGATATCGTCCTCGATTTTGCCAAATCGCTCAAAAAGCAGCTCGAAAAGCGGGGAACGGTACGCGTGCTCCTGACGCGCGACCGCGACATATTCTTATCACTTGAGGATCGCGTGCGCTTCACCCGCAAGCAAAATGGCACAGTGTTCCTGTCGATCCACGCCGATACGATTACCGCAACAGCCGATATTCGTGGCGTCACGATCTATACGGGTGATGATCGCCCGTCCGACGCGGAAGCCGCCCGGGTAGCGGAGGCCGAAAACCGATCCGATCTCGGATTGGCAGCCCCCGAGGGCAAAATCGACACATCAATCAACGATATTCTCGGTGATCTGATGCTTAGGGAGACCCGCGCCCACTCCATTCTTTTGGCGCAAGAATTGGCGTCGCGGATTGCGGATGTCGTCCAGCTTAACCGGAATCCCGTGCGTGCAGCGGGTTTCCGCGTGTTGCGCGCGCCCGATATTCCTTCAGTCCTGATTGAAATCGGCTATTTATCCTCAAAAAATGACATAGATCTCCTGACCTCTGCTGATTGGCGCGACCGGACGTCGGAGCGCCTCGCGGCCGGAATCAATGAATTTATATCGAGAACCCGCGTGAATGCGGTACAAACTCCCCCCTCACCCTGATTTTTGCCGAGAACGCCCCATCCTCGCCGCATTTGTATTTAGGGTGCGAAACGACTAGATGGATGCGGCCGGCTCGGCCCCCAATTTTCGAATCTCTGTGAACCTAGCGAACCCGCCCCGCCGCCATGCGCTTTCTCCTCCGCCTCTTCGGCTTTCTCTTCACGCTCGGCGCGATGCTCTTCGTGCTGGGTGCGGCGGGCGCTGGATTTGTGATTTGGAAATATTCGCAAGAATTACCGGACTATACTCAGCTCGCTGCCTATCAGCCGGCGGTGACAACCCGCATTCATGCGGGTGATGGAAGCCTGCTTGCGGAATATTCAAAAGAGCGACGGCTCTATGTCCCGATCCAGACCATGCCAAAATTGGTCATCAATGCTTTTATCTCGGCGGAAGATAAAAATTTCTATCATCACATAGGCATTGATCCAGAAGGGATCTTGCGCGCGATCGCAACAAACATAACCCATCCCGGTCGTCGCCAAGGCGCATCAACGATCACGCAACAAGTCGCAAAAAACTTTCTTTTATCTTCGGAGCAAACTTTTGATCGCAAGATCAAAGAAATGCTGGTCGCGCTCAAAATCGAAACCGCCTATTCGAAAGAGCGCATCCTCGAACTCTATCTCAATGAAATCTATCTTGGCCTTGGCAATTATGGTGTTGCCGCTGCCTCACTCAATTATTTTGGCAAATCCGTTAATGAACTCACTTTGACGGAAGCCGCCTATCTCGCTGCTCTTCCAAAGGCGCCCAATAATTATCATCCGTTTCGGCGCACACAGGCCGCGCTTGATCGTCGCAATTATGTGATCGATCGCATGGTTGAAAATGGTTACATCAAGAAAGAAGAAGGCGACGCGTCTAAATCGCAACCACTTGGCGTGACCCTGCGTGCTGTATCACCAAATACAATTTCAGCCGGTTTCTTTGCTGAAGAAGTCAGACGCGAATTGTTCGACCGTTACGGCGAAAAGACACTCTATGAGGGCGGCCTTTCTGTTCGCACGACGCTCGATCCAAAATTGCAGCAAATCGCACGACAAACTTTGGCCGATGGTCTCGTGCGGTTTGATGAAGCGCGTGACGGTTTTCATGGCGTTGTGCAAAAGATCGATGTGCAAACACTTGACTGGGGTCTCGCGCTTGCCGACGTCCCCGCCGTAACCGATGTAAAAAATTGGCAATTGGCCGTGGTGCTCGGTTTTAACGGTGATATTGCGCAAATCGGTTTGCAGGCGAAGCGCGATTCTGGCGGTCGCGTGCCCTCAACGCGTGAGACCGGAACGCTTTCGCCTGATGGTCTCAAATGGACGAAGAAAACGGCGAAGCAAATCCTTTCACCGGGTGATGTCATCTATGTCGAACCGATCAGCGATAAGCCGCAGCAATATCGGTTGAGACAGATTCCCGCTGTATCAGGTGCGCTTGTGGCTATGGATCCGCATACCGGCCGCGTGCTCGCGATGGTGGGAGGCTTCTCCTTTGATCTCTCTAAATTCAATCGTGCGACGCAAGCGCAAAGGCAACCCGGTTCTGCCTTCAAGCCCTTCGTTTATGCGGCAGCAATTGATAATGGCTACACGCCCTCCGATCTTGTGCTTGACGCACCGATTGAAATTGATCTCGGACCTGGTCAAGCCATTTGGAAGCCGGAAAATTTTGACAAACAATCGCACGGCTTCCGCACACTGCGTTACGGGATTGAACATTCAAAAAATCAAATGACCGTGCGCCTTGCCCAAGATGTCGGCATGCCTTTGATTGCTGATTACGGAAAAAGATTCGGTCTTTATAACAATCTTCTTCCCGTTCTTGCGATGTCCCTTGGTGCAGGTGAATCAACCGTTCTCAAAGTGACAAGCGGTTATTCGATGTTCGTGAATGGCGGCAAAAAGATTTCACCAACTCTGATTGATCGCATTCAAGACCGGTGGGGTAAAACAATATTCCGTCATGATGATCGCCCCTGCCCCGAGTGTTCACTCGCCGCATGGTCGGATCAAACCGAACCCAAAATTCCTGACACTCGGGAACAAGTGATTGATCCCCTCACCGCCTATCAAGTCACGTCGATCTTGGAGGGCGTTGTTGTTCGGGGTACCGGCGGATCCGTTGCCGCGGTCGGCAAACCGCTTGCGGGCAAAACAGGCACGACCAATGACGCTAAAGATCTTTGGTTTGTTGGGTTTTCGCCGGACCTCGCGGTCGGCGTTTATATGGGTTACGACAAGCCGAAATCATTGGGCAGCCAAGCGCAGGCCTCGCAATTCGCCGCCCCCATCTTTCGTGATTTCATGAAATTGGCTTTAGCCGATAAACCTGCAACGCCCTTCCGCGTGCCTGCTGGTATCAAGCTTGTGAGCATCAATGGGGAAACGGGACTTCGCGCGCAGCCCGGTGAAAAAGGCACGATTATCGAAGCCTATAAGCCGGGCACCGAACCCGCCTCAAGCGATGTCGGTGATATGCTGAGCACGCAGAGCCTTTTTACGCCTTCACCCGATGTCGAACGAGCGGTGGGTGCGGGCACAGGCGGTGTCTATTAACGCGGGCAAAGCTTTACAAATTCATGGCACGCTTGTAACCGTGCCGCCCTTATCCGAAGCGGACAACAGAGTATGCGCGCAGAAATTCAAAATCTGGCCGAAGCCGCCAAGCAGTCAATAGGACTGCTGAGGAGGCATCTTTGACGTCGATACCGCCACACGACGTCTTGCCGAATTAAACGCGCTTGTTGAAAGCCCTGATCTCTGGAACGATCCGGAGAAAGCCCAAAAACTGATGCGCGAACGCACAGAGCTTGAAGACTCGCTCGGCGCGATCAATCGCCTTGAATTAGATCTCCGCGACGCTGAAGATCTCATTGAAATGGGCGAGGCTGAAGGCGATCAATCGATTGTCTCTGAAGCCGAAGAGTCGATCCGCGCTTTGCAAGCCGAAGCTGCGCGTCGGCAAATTGAATCGCTTCTGTCCGGTGAAGCCGATCAGAATGACACTTATCTAGAAATTCATTCGGGTGCTGGTGGAACGGAAAGCCAAGATTGGGCGCGCATGCTTATGCGCATGTATACCCGATGGGCTGAACGTCGAAAATTCAAAGTCGATGTGATGGATCTATCCGATGGTGAAGAAGCCGGCATTAAAGGCGCTACACTTCTCATCAAAGGGCACAATGCCTATGGGTGGTTGAAAACCGAATCCGGCGTTCACCGCTTGGTGCGCATATCGCCTTTCGACTCCAATGCGCGTCGTCACACAAGCTTTGCGTCGATCGGCGTATTTCCGGTCATTGATGACCGAATTAACATTGAAGTTAAAGAATCAGATTGTCGTATTGATACCTATCGATCATCGGGCGCGGGGGGGCAGCACGTCAATACAACTGACTCTGCCGTGCGCATCACCCATATTCCCTCAGGCATTGTGGTGGCGTGCCAACAAGAACGCTCACAACACAAAAATCGCGCAACCGCTTGGAACATGTTGCGCGCGCGCCTTTACGAACAAGAACTGAAAAAGCGTGAAGAAAAAGCGATGGCCGATCAGGCTGCGAAGACCGATGTCGGTTGGGGCCACCAGATCCGCTCTTATGTGTTACAACCCTATCAGCTCGTCAAAGATCTCCGCACCGGCGTCACATCAAGCGCGCCCGGCGACGTGCTTGATGGTGATTTAGATGCCTATATGGAAGCCGCTCTTGCGCAACGCGTCTATGGCGGAACGGTTGAAGTTGAAGACATCGACTAAGAAGTCAAAGCGCTTGTGCGGCTTTCAACACTTCTTCAGCGTGACCCTCAACTTTGACCTTTGTCCAAAGCGCGGCGATCTTGCCCTTCGCATCGATCAGAAATGTTGAACGCTCAACGCCCATATATTTACGTCCATACATGCTCTTCTCGACCCAGACGCCATAGGCTTCAAGCATGGATTTTGACTCGTCGGAGGCAAGCGGAAATGAAAGATCATATTTGCTTTTGAATTTGTCGTGGCTCTTAGGACTATCCGGTGAAACACCGATGATCACCGCGCCTACTTTTTCAAAAGACTTACGAAGACCATTAAAGGCAATTGCCTCTTTGGTGCAGCCCGAAGTGTCGTCTTTCGGATAGAAATAAAGGACGATCTTTTGACCCTTAAGGGAAGACAAAGAAATTTGCGATCCACCATCCCCGGGTAACGTGAAATTGGGAGCCTGATCGCCGACAGATAGCGCTTTGGTCATGGGGTTTCCTTCCATCGAATCAATGATCACAGGTAAACTACGCACCATGTTTCTGCCTGGATTGCGTTTTTTGATGCAAAATTATGTGATAGATCCCGCCCTTTGATCGACAGGCTTTGTTCATGTAAAGGCGAATAAGTCATCGCTGATCACAAGTTTGGAAGAGAATGACAGAAACGCCGCCACCACAAGACACGCCTCAACGAGATGAGGATTTGAATGTCGCTCCAAGCGACAAAAGCGTTTTGTCGTCTGGTCGGGTCAAGCGCCATTGGAGTTTTCATCTCTCCATGCGCGGTATTGGTCTTGTCGCCGAAATCGTTGGCCTCTTCCTTGTTGTCATCGGCCTTGTCGCCGGTTTTGGTCTCTGGACCCTGTCATCAGGGCCAATCAAATCGGAATTCATTACACGCCAAATTGCATCGGGTATCGAAAGTCGTTTGCCGCAAGGCTACGCCGTATCGCTTTCAGGCGCCGAGATCAGCGAAGTCGTCGGCGGACTTCATCTGCACATTGACGGCTTCGTCATTCGTGACGAGACCGGGAAGTCAGTTATTGTTGCACCCCGCGCCGAGATCGGCTTTGACGGATTATCTTTGCTCTTGGGGCGTCTTGTCCCGCGTGACATCGAGCTTTCTGGTTTGCTCGTTGCCGTAACAATCAAGCCTGATGGCACCGTTGCCATTTCGGAAGATCTGATTGAAGCAACAGAGTCAAATGATGTTCCCAATCAAACAACTACACCCGAAATGGACGCGCAAAACGCTGCCCCGCTCGCGATGGGAGCGTTTATCGATGCGCTCTCTCTCAAGCAGGGGCCACTTGGCATTCTTGAGAAAGCCACGCTGCGTAATGGTATCTTACGTATTGATGATCAGCGTCGGGGTCGATCACTTCGCTATCGGAATCTCTCGCTTGTTTTTGAACGCGTCACAGATCAGCAAATCGAGCTCGATATTGGTGCTGATTCTGATAACGGGCCATGGCGCGTTGAAGCCTCTTTAAAAGGTAAAGCCGGTGAAACGCGGCAATTGAATTTAAAGACATCTGATGTTCGGGTTTCCGAGCTTCTTGGCTTTGCAGAGCGTGGCACGATCCCCTTGCGCACAGATATGCCATTATCTCTTGAATTCTCTGCTGAAGTGGACGGCAAAAGTGAATTAACGGCACTGAAAGGTGCAATCAAAGGTGGACGCGCAACCATTATCCTTGATGATCCACGCGCACCACCCATTCGCGTTGATGAAGTGAAAGGTGAATTCGCTCTCTCAGATGACGGAACGCGTATTATCATTCCGCTCATTGAATTCGCAAGCGCAGCCACGCATTGGCGGATCAGCGGTGAAGTGCGCCTTCCGCATTTGGCAGATGACGGATGGGATTTCGTGTTGCGGAGTGGCGGCGCAACATTGATGACTGATCTTTCGGGTCGCCCGCCCGTCTCCATTGATCGCTTTTCTCTAAACGGAACAGTCACAGCGGGTTTCCGCGCCACACGGATTGACGCGATTGAAATCATGGGACCTGATCTCGCGCTCACAGGCAATGCTTTGCTCGGCGCGGCTGATGGACGTGATGGCTTGCGCTTGTTTTTGAAAGCAGAAAAATCATCAGCGCTCAATCTTCTTGCGTTTTGGCCAAGCTTTCTCGTTCCCGAAGTGCGCGCCTATCTCGGTCAAGCGATCGAGGGCGGCATGATGACGGAAGCAAAATATGCTCTCGATCTCGACCCCGAAAGTTTTGCAGCAGCTGCGGCAGGAAAGGCCATTCCGGATAAATCCGTGGCGCTTGAGATTGCTTTTCAAAATGGCACAATTCGTGTCGATAAAGGATTACCACGCTTCATCAACACGAAAGGACGTGTTTACGCGTCCGGTAAAAAAGTAAGCGTGGAAATGGACGCCGGTCAAATTGAATTGCCAGAAGGTCGATCGCTTGCGATTACGTCAGGCACATATAAAGTCCCCAATACCGATATTGTTCCCGCACCTTTGAAACCGCAAGATATCAATGTCAGCGCAGACGGGGTATTTCAAAATCTACATATGGACCGCGCCTTTGGGAGCGAACCTCTCGATAATGGAACCGTTCGTGTGAAGGTGAACGGTCAGGGTCTCTTGATTAATGGTGAAGGCCTCTTAGGTGGTGCCGCTTCGCAATTTGAGTTGCGTCAAGCGAAAGACGCAACTGTGCAAGATGCCACCGTTTCCATGATCATTGATGACGCTGTGCGCGAGAAAAAACAAATGCGCACACAAAATCTTCTGAATGGTCCGGTGACATTGAACCTAAAGCTCACCGGCATTGGTAGTCCGAAAATTCGCGGCACTGGTGATCTTGATCTCCAAAAAGCATCGGTCAGCGGATTAATTCCTGGATGGACGCGCCCTACCGGTAAGCCGGGTAAAGCGACCTTTAACTTCACATTGATGCCTGATCAAAGCATCAAGCTTGGTGACTTGACTTTCGATGATCCCTCGGCGGCATTCAGAGGGAGTGCCGAGATTTCGCCAGACGGCGAATTAAAAGCGGTGACGTTCTCCCAATTGCGGATTAATGCGGGAGATAAAGTCGCAGCTAGTCTTGAGCGCTTGCAGCAAGGCTATCGGGTAAAAATCCAAGGCGACACACTCGACGGGCGTGCATTAATCAAAACCATCACATCACCTGGAAAAAATTCTGCGACTTCAGGACAAGATATTGATCTTGATCTCAAAGTTGGAACGCTTAGCGGCTTTAACAGCGAAGTGATGCGCAATGCGGATATCCGCATTCAAACAAAAAACGGCGGATTGAAAGATTTGCGCATCGACGGGAAACTCGCACAACAGTCCGTGATTGCGCAACAAGCGCGGGGAGAGAATGGTCAACCAGTCTTTGTAATCCAAAGTGCTGATGCGGGCGCGCTCTTACGCTTCACCGATCTATACAAACGGATGAATACCGGCGCACTCTCTTTACAAATTGCGGCCACCGGCGAACCGCTTGAGGGGACGCTCACCATCAGACGTTTTGCTATTCTCGATGAAGAAGTGCTCGCTCAATTGAACGCACAGCCGGGTGCACCGGGGGGTAAACCCATCATCACCGATCCACGCAATGTGCAATTTAATCGTTTGGCCGCAAGCTTTACATTAGGTTCAGGTCGGATCACCATAAAAGACGGCGTGATATCCGGTCCGGTCATCGGCGCTTCGATTGAAGGCACTATTGATTATTCGAAAAACGGAATTGATCTTCGCGGCGCGATTGTTCCGGCCTATATCGTCAATAATCTTTTCAACAAATTGCCAATCATCGGGCAATTGCTCGGCGGCGAGAATGAAGGAATTTTTTCTATCAATTATCGCGCGGTCGGACAACTTTCATCGCCCTCAATCAGCTATAATCCTCTCTCGGTCGTTGCACCGGGGTTTTTACGCAAGCTGTTTGAAGATCGCACGCCGAGTGAGGGCGTTAAACCACCATCTGATGTTCCTAAACAGCCATGATCATTCAGGCTTGAGCAAGATATGACGCTTCTTGCCCATCGAGAGCTTGATCGTGCCGTCACGCAAATCTCCTTCACGCAACACAGCACGCGGATCACTCACAAGATTATCATTCACGCGCAATCCACCGCCTTGAATTTGCCGACGCGCTTCACCGGTTGAAGGCACAAGACCTGCCAACACAAAAGCCGTGAGTACGCCGATCCCTGCATCCAGTTCGATTCCGCTAATTGAAACCGTGGGCAGTGTGTCGGCAGCAACACCTTGCTCGAAAGTCTTACGCGCCGTTTCAGCCGCCTCGTCCGCCGCTTCACGTCCATGCAACAAAGCGGTTGCTTCTGTCGCGAGCACTTTCTTGGCTTCATTGATTTCCGAACCTGCAAGCGCTGAAAGACGGGCAATTTCATCAAGCGGCAAAATCGTAAAGAGCTTCAAGAAACGACTAACATCCGCGTCTTCGGTGTTGCGCCAATATTGCCAATAATCATAAGGGCTGAAGAGATCAGCATTGAGCCATACCGCACCTGATGCGGTCTTGCCCATTTTTGCGCCGGACGCGGTTGTCAATAAAGGCGTTGTCAAAGCATATAATTGTTGCGATCCCATGCGGCGACCAAGCTCAACACCATTGACAATGTTGCCCCACTGATCCGAGCCGCCCATTTGCAAACAACAATCATGCATGCGGGACAATTCAACAAAGTCATAGCTTTGCAAAATCATATAATTGAATTCGATGAAGGAGAGTTCCTGCTCGCGTTCAAGACGCAATTTCACAGAATCCATCGTCAACATGCGATTGATCGAAAAGTGGCGGCCAATATCGCGCAGCATGTCGATATAATTGAGTTTCGTGAGCCACTCAGCATTATCGACCATGATCGCGCCATTTGATGCCGCGCCATAATCAAGAAAACGCGAGAACACGCCTTTGATGCTGTTTTTATTCGCTTCGATCTGATCAACGGTCAGAAGTTTGCGCGTCTCATCTTTTCCTGAAGGATCACCCACGCGCGTCGTGCCCCCACCCATCAGCGTGATGGGACGATGACCCGTTTGTTGCAACCAATGCAACATCATCGCCGAAATCAGATTGCCGATATGAAGCGAGGGCGCCGTACAATCATAGCCGACATAGGCGGTGATCCGCTCTTTACGCGCTTTCTCATCAAGTCCGGCAAAATCGGAGCATTGATGGATATAGCCGCGCTCGCTGAGGACGCGCAGAAAATCTGATTTAGGCTTGAAGTCGGACATGAGTCTGGTTCCGGTTTGCGGCGGCGAGATGTAAGGGGAAAGGCGTGTTTGGGCAAGCTTTTGCCTTCCCAGCAAAGGTCGCCATGCTTCGGCCTTGTTTCACAAGCAATTTAGGGTCAAAGACGTTATCGGTCTCTTGTTTACATCGCGTGGGTTCTTGTGCGCTCTTTCTTTTCAACCGCTCGCATCCAAAAATCCCTAAAAGCCAGAATTGGGGCTGCCTTAGTGCTTGCCTATATCGCAGGCGTGGTGAGTGCACTCCCCACTAACGCCCAAGCTCGCTCAGGCGTTATTCGCGATGCGGAAATCGAAGCGCTTCTCAAAGACTATGCGACTCCAATTTTCAATGCCGCAGGGATCGCAAAAGGCTCGATCACCATCGCATTGATTGACGATCGATCCTTCAATGCCTTTGTGACCACTGGCCGCCGGATGTTCGTGAATATCGGCGCACTCATGGAAGCCAAGACCCCCAATGAAATCATTGGCGTCATCGCCCACGAAGCGGGACATATTGCCGGTGGCCATCTCACGCTTCAACGTGAGCGCGCCGGCATGGCACAGATGATGGCAACCGCAGGCGTGGTGCTTGGCGCGGGTGCCATGGTGGCGGGCTCGGGAAACCGCAGCATGAATGCGGGCAATGGCGGCATGGGCATTATGCTGGGCGCGCAAGAGCTCGCCGTTCGCTCTATGCTTTCTTACCAGCGCGGTGAGGAACAAGCCGCTGATCGCGCG
Source organism: Alphaproteobacteria bacterium (assembly GCA_009920595.1). Classification (GTDB taxonomy): domain Bacteria; phylum Pseudomonadota; class Alphaproteobacteria; order Rhizobiales; family Beijerinckiaceae; genus CAIUPE01. Next base: position 25,734 of record RFZR01000002.1, read on the forward strand.
GCGATCAAATATCTCGCAGCAACCAATCAATCTCCGCGGGGGCTCGTTGATACATTCAAACGGCTCTCTGACGATCAGATGTTCAAGCTTGATGGCATCGATCCCTATCTCATGAGCCATCCGGCTCCGCAGGACCGTATTGCGAGCCTCGAGCAGCTGGCGTCATCGAGCCCTGTCTTTGCTGCAAAAGATCCGGCCTCTCTTATTGCGCGGCATGAAATGATGCGGGCCAAACTTTATGGCTTTGCCGCTAAAGGCGACGAAGTCGTTCGCCGTTATCCGATCTCGGATATGAGCCTTCCCGCGCGCTATGCCCGTGCAATTATGAACTACCGCTATAAGAAAGTGCCGGAAGCCCTTGCACAGATTGATGATCTTTTGAAAAGCCAACCCAACAATCCCTATTTCTGGGAATTGAAGGGGCAGGTCTTGCTTGAATTTGGCCAAGCTCGCGAAGCGGTCGTGGCTTTGCGTCGAGCGACGGGCGGTGTACCCGAGTCAGGTCTTATCCGTGGCCTGTTGGGCAAGGCTCTGGTCGCCACCGGCGATCGCGCTTTGTTGGATGACGGCATTCGTGAGTTAACGAATGCCAGCCAACGAGAACCGGATGATGTCGAAAATTGGCGGCAGCTCGCCATCGCTTATAATCAGAAAGACAATATCGGCATGGCCGAATTCAGCGCCGCTCAGGAAGCGCTGCTGATGGGTGACATGCAAAGCGCTGTCAATCATGCCGCCAAAGCGAAGGCGCGATTGCCCGCCGGTTCGCCTGCGGCATTAAAGGCCGATGACATTCTTAACTATCGTAAGCCAAAGTCGAATTAACCGATCAACCGCCGATCACAGGAAATGACCATTATGCGTTTTGTTCGCCCTCTTCTCGTTGTGATGGGTCTCGCGCTCGCTGCAGGCAGCGCACACGCTCAGGAAAAGCCCTTCACAGACGCCAAAAAGGCCGAGATTGGCGAGATCGTGAAATCCTATCTCATGAGCCATCCGGAACTCATCCAGGAAGCGCTTAATGAACTCGACAAAAAACAGCGGGATGCGGAAGCCCAGGCTCAAAAAGCGGCGGTCGCGTCCCTCAGTCCCGATCTCATCAAGGCGGAAAACGGCGTCGTGCTCGGTAATCCCGCGGGCGATGTCACCTTGGTTGAGTTTTTCGATTACAATTGCGGCTACTGCAAAAAAGCCATGGCCGACATTATGGGCCTGATGAAAGCCGACCCGAAATTGCGGGTGGTCTTGCGCGACTTCCCGGTTCTGGGTCCGGATTCGGTTGAGGCCTCAAAAGTCGCTCTGGCCGTACGCAGCCAATTAACCGGCGCCAAATATATGGAATTTCACCAAAAGCTCCTCGAGTCCCGTGGCCGTGTGGGCAAGGACCGCGCGATGGAGGTCGCCCAAAGCCTCGGCGCTGATCCCGCAAAAATCGAAAAAGAGATCGAATCTGCCGAGATCAAAAAGCTCCTTGGCAACACGATGCGCGCGGCCGACCAGCTTCGGATTGGCGGCACGCCCGCCTTTGTTGTGGCGGATGGGGTGATTGTCGGCGCCGTTGGCCAAGACGCCCTCGCCGAAACGATCAAAGCGGCCAGAACTTGCGGCAAAGCGGTCTGCTGAGAGGTGGGTTCCATAATTCTGTCATAGAATCGATTCGAGTCGGTCTTTAGCCTCCGACTCACGCCCCAAGGATTAGGGGCCGGAACACCTCCCTGCGACGACTCGCCCTCCCTCATTGGTTGTAATTTTGGCTGTCACTCGCAAAAATTTTAGCGTGCCGAGGGGAAATTCCCCTTACGTCTGAGGCACTTGCAAAGTCATCCCCAG
>RFZR01000011.1 GCA_009920595.1 Alphaproteobacteria bacterium
GGAGTAGCTCAGCCGGCTAGAGCAGAGGAATCATAATCCTTGTGTCGGGGGTTCGAGTCCCTCCTCCGCTACCATTGATACAGCGGTTTTTGGCCAGGCTGATCGAGTAGTGCCAACGCACTGACATCTCCGGTTATTATCGGCATGGATCCAGGGACGGTGGAGGTCCTCCTTCCCAAACTCTCAATTGTTAAAGCGAAGTCAAAAAAATGGATATAGTTGCTGCATATGCGGGGCTCTTCTCTATCGCATTTTTGGCTGCGACTCTGTTACCCGCCCAATCTGAGGCTGCACTCGTTGGTCTATTAGCGTTAGATCGCTATCCGGTGTTGCAACTCCTCACAGTTGCAAGCGTTGGGAATGTGCTGGGCTCATGCCTGAACTATTCAATCGGCCGGTTCTTTACAAATTCAAAGTGGATGCAGAGATTGGTGTCTGATGCACAACGTGATCGCGCCGAACAATATTATAAGCGCTATGGCAGGTGGTCACTATTGGCAAGTTGGCTTCCCATCGTGGGAGATCCATTAACGGTTGTTGCCGGAATATTACGTGAAAACCTGTTTTATTTTGTAATCCTTGTCACGATTGCGAAAGTTGGTCGCTACATCGTCGTCCTTGCAATACATCAAGCCTGGTTCACGTAGCAGAATTCGCCTCGCTTTTTTTGGGGGGATTAGGTTCGTCAAGAACTGAGTTTTGTGTTAGGTAGTGAACTGCAGTTTTAATAGCTTTGTGGTTTGGAATCGACCAGATCAGCCTCTCAGGCTACGGGGGTTCAAATCGAAGCGATGAGTGCGGACGGATGATGTTGTCCGGTAACCGCCATGTTTTAACTTCCCTTAATCTAGGGTTCACTTAAGTGGCAGACTCTTTAAAATTAAGTTTGAAGCACACATGCATTGCGGCGCATGAGAAGGCATTTTTAACAAAATCAAAAAATTAGTCGAAGAGGCTTGAGACCGAGGTTTCAAGCGCGGTGCGTTCAATCGCTTCGCCAAGAAGCGCGCCGATCGACATTACGCGGACATTTTTCGCCACTTTCACCGCTTCGGTCGGTTGAATGGAATCGGTGATCACAAGCTCTTTCAATTTTGAGGCCGCGATACGCGCGACTGCGCCACCTGAAAGCACGCCATGCGTAATGTAAGCATAAACTTCCTTGGCGCCCTTTTCGAGAAGCGCTTCGGCTGCATTGCAGAGCGTTCCACCTGAATCGACAATATCATCGACAAGAATACAAGAACGTCCTGCAACATCGCCAATAATGTTCATGACTTCCGATTCACCGGCACGTTCGCGGCGTTTGTCGACAATCGCGAGTGGCGCATCAATGCGCTTTGCTAGAGCGCGCGCGCGCACCACGCCGCCAACATCGGGAGAAACGACCATCACATTGGAAGTGTTCATATGTTCTTTGATATCGCGTGCCATCAAAGGCGCAGAAAAAAGATTATCTGTCGGAATATCGAAGAATCCTTGAATTTGTCCGGCGTGAAGATCAACCGTCAGAACACGATCGACACCTGACTCGGTAATCAGATTCGCAACGAGCTTCGCGGAAATCGGCGTGCGTCCTGAAGCGCGACGATCTTGTCTCGCGTAACCAAAATAAGGGATCACCGCCGTGATGCGTCGCGCGGATGAGCGACGCAGCGCATCAGAGATGATCAAGAGTTCCATCAAATGATCATTGGTCGGAAAGGCCGTCGACTGAATGATAAACACATCCTGTCCACGCACATTTTCCTGAATTTCGACAAAGATCTCCATATCGGCAAAGCGACGCACCTGCGCTTTGACGAGCGGCACTTCAAGGTGATCGCCAATTGCTTTTGCGAGCGGGGCGTTCGAATTGCCGGCAATGAGTTTGATATGGAGTGCCATGGATAGGTCCTTATCGAATCCGTGGGAACGCCATTTCGGGCTTATAGGTTTTGAAACTCGACAATTGCTGCGCGTTACATTCCTTTTGCCATTGCGAGCCCTGCACAACGCCTGAGACACAACGATATTTTTTGCGATAGGCATCTGTTACCGCATTTTCTTCGATCGCGACCGCAGCAAGGCCGACTACTTTTCCGCCTTGTCTTTCGATCAAGCGGATCGCGCCATCCATCGTGCCACCCGTTTCAACCCATTGATCGACGACCAGCACTTTTGTGCCTTCGGCAAATGCAGGTTTACGCAATTCCATATCCTGCGTGCGGCCCGAGTAATTGTTGAATTCAACCTTGTCGGTTTCAACGCAAAGCTTGCCGGCTTTTCTTACAGGAAGAAAGCCCACTTTCAAACGCGTTGCGAGCGCCGAGCCAAGCACAAAGCCCATGGCATCAAGACCTGCAACCACATCGATGGTTAAGCCGTCGAGATCCGCAACAAGATCATCAAGGAGATCATTGAAGGCTTCTCCATTGATATAAATGGATGTCGGATCAAGCCATGCAAATTTATTGCCCTTGGTATTGGGTGCCATGATGGACAAATACCAACGATTGTCGCGAGATCCCTTATCTCTTGTCATGACTTGGCTCCTTCTTTGCGGCAGAGAGTGAGAAGAGCGCGTAAGCGCGCCGGGTCGATATTGTAGAAATCGCCTTTGTGATTGATGCCGGTTGCGACCATGAAGCCATCGACATCTTTCACATAGTGATGAGCGTTTTCGGGTGTGATTCCGGAAGCTAAAGTCAGCGGCGCATCGCCAATCGCTTTGCGGAATGTTTCGATTTTTCCGAGATCCGCTGCGTGACCCGTCGCAACACCTGATGTGCACACGGCATCCATATAATGCGTCGCGATTTCAGCCGAGATCGCATAATGTTCGGGCGCGACTTCACGTTGCTTTTTGAAACAGGTGCCGCCGGTGTAAAGACCGTTCCAACCGGATGAAGCGCGGATTTTTTGTATCGCGCCGGCTTCTGTTTGAGCATCGATCGTCTCATGCTCATTGATACAGGCATCATCCGCCCAATACGCGTCAACGTGAATGCCTTCGCGCGCCAATTGTCCGAGAACCGGAAAAGCCTCGCGACCTGTGACGGCCAAGAAATTAACGCCGAGCCAAAGCGAGGGGTGCCGCTTGCGCACATGGCGGATGATGGGGAGAAATTCGGGATAAGCGAAATCATGATTGATAAGAAAGACGCCGGCAGCGCCTTCTTCGATCGCGATCGCTACATTGCGGGCAGCCTGGTCATTATCGGTGACATGAATCACCGGCAGAACCACGGGGCCGGGCGATTTGAAGAGTTTGTGAAAATCGTTGCGTGTCATGGAGGGAAGATTGCCACCCTCTTGACCATAATGGAAATTTATTATCTTGATAGTACCATCAGGAGAGTAAATTGAGCGAGACCAATCTCCCCGTCGATGTATTGCGCGCTTACATTACCGTCATTGACCTTGGCGGTTATACGCGGGCGGCGGCGGCGCTGAATCGGTCTCAACCGGCGATTAGTCTTCAAATCAAGCGCTTAGAAGATCTGATCGGCAAGCAATTGATCGCCTTTGAAGGGCGGCAATTGCGCCTGACTGAATATGGCGAGGCGCTTGCGATTTATGCGCGGCAGCTCTTGCAAATTAATGATGAGGCCGTCTCAAAACTGAAGGGTCGGAGTGTGGACGGGACGATCCGCATTGGATTGCCGACCGATTTTGCAGTGGCTTTTCTTCAAGAGGCCATCTCCGAATTCTCTCGCGACAATCCGCTCGTTTCATTGGAAATCATCTGTGATGTTTCAAATGACATCATCGATGGGTTGCATCGCAATGAGCTTGATATCGTTGTTGCCTTGTTGCGGTCTGATAAAAATCCCTATCTCGTTCGCGCGTGGGAAGAGCAGCCGATTTGGGCCGGATCCCGGTTGAATGATTTGCGGAATTTGAATCCTCTGCCCCTCGCTACGCATCCGGAAGGCTGTGAATATCGCCGCCGTATGTTTGCGGCCTTGCGCTCAGTGGGGCGTGAATGGCGGATCGCTTATACAAATCCCGGTATCAGCGGGCTGCAACGAGCGGTGAGTTCTGGCATTGGCATTTCCGCGCTCACTCGCAAAACACTCTCTCAGGACATGGTGGTCTTGACGCCGGAAGATGGATTTCCACCGCTAGAAAAAATCAGCGTTGGCCTCTTTTATAAGCATATGAGAATGACGGACGCGGGACTCGCACTCATTAAATGCCTGATTTCAAGCCTTGATGATGCGGCTTCGCCTAAAAACAAGGCGTGACTCCATAAATATAACTAAACACAATAGACTTATTGAAATCATAAATTTTGCGTATGTCTAACCCTAGGCTAGCCTCAAATCTTGGGAGGCCTTTATCTTCAGGAGGGATGGAGAGGAGGGTCCCATTTCGGCCGGATAGTCTGGCCTTTCAGGAGGGGGAACATGAGCAGTATTTTAGTGCCGACACGGCGCGCGCTCTTAAAGGCCACAGCGGCCTCTGCGCTCGCGATGCCATTCGTCAGCCGCGCATGGGCGGCCGTGACAGAAATCAATATGCTCGCATGGTATGGTCATGGTGAGCCTGATGTGGTGGGCGAATTCGAAGCCGCCAATAATGTGAAATTCAAACCAAAATATTATGCCGGTGGTGACAATATGCTTGCGCTCATCGCGCAATCACCTCCTGGAACTTATGATGTGATTTTGTCAGATGCTGAATTCGTTCAGCAATTGAATGCTGCCGGTTATATTGAAGAACTCAATGCCGCCGATTATCCCTTCGATGATATGGTGCATGAAGACTTCAAGAAATTCCCCGGTCACTGGAAAGATGGCAAACTCTATTCCGTGATGGTGCGCTTTGGTTTGTTGGGCGTGTCCTATAACACCAAAGCCGTCTCTGATGCTGAAGCAGAAAGCTATAAATGCTTCTGGAAGCCGGAGCTTAAGGGCAAGGTTGGTCACTTCGATTGGCATTTGCCGAATCTGGGCCAGATCAGCCTTTTCAACGGTAACGGCAAGAATCTCTGGAACCTTGATAAAGGCCAATGGGACAAGGTGAAGGCCACTGCCAAAACCTTGCGTCCGCAAGTTGGTGGGTTCTTTGATTACGGTGGCACCTTCAACGGTTTGAAGACCGGCGAAATGTTGGCCATGGCCGGTATCGGCGACTGGATCACGGGTGTGCTCGAACGCGATGGCGCGCCGGTGAAGTCGGTGATTCCGAAAGAAGGCGGTGTTCAGTTCACTGAATCCTATTCGATCGGCAAAGGCTCATCGAAGGCGGCGATTGTGAAGAAATTCATTCAATATATGTTGTCGCCAGAAGGTCAGGTGAAGTCGGCGAATATGGCTGCCTATCCGGCCAATATCGTCACCAATAAGGGCCGTAAGGCGCTTCAGGATAAGGACCCGAAAGAAGCGAAGCGCTCTAACCAAGTCGATGGCGCGGCGCTTGATCCGGTGAAGCTCATTAAGGATGGTCGCGTGCATTATCGCGATATTCCGAAGCAGCAATCGCTCGAAGATTGGAACGATTTCTGGCAGGAATATAAGAGCGCATAAGTGATCTGATCACGACAAGAATAAGTGTCGGCGGAATAAATCGCCGACACATTTTAACAAGAGGTGCCGCAAGGGAGGCGGGTTCGTGAGCGGGCAAAAAGCACGTCGCACTGACTGGTATGCGCTTTCATGGCGTGTTCCTCTTATTGTTTGGCAGGGCCTTTTTTTTGTTGGTCCGCTTCTTTTCATGATCGCGATGTCATTCTTCATTGTGAAGAATTACCGCATGGAAGCGGCTTTTGATTGGGGCAATTGGATCAAGACCCTTGGCCGCCCGATCTTTTGGGATTCCTATTTTCTAACGCTTCGATTGGCTTTTGGTGCCACGATTCTCACAACGCTTTTTGCGTTCCCTGCAAGTTTCTTTTTGTCGTTTCATGCGAGTGAAACGTTTAGGCGTTGGGCCGTATTCTTTTTGATCATTCCTTTTTTCACAAGCTATCTCGTGCGCATTTTCGCCTGGCAGGTGATCCTCGCTCAACAGGGTGTGATCAATGCGGGGCTTTCGCTTTTTGGGCTTGGCCCTTACACGATGCTGAACACGATGTTTGGTACCATGATTGGCTATCTGACTTTATGTTTACCGCTCGCGGTTATTCTGCAAACATTTGCTTTGAATGGTGTTGATCGACGATTGGTGGAAGCCGCGCATAATCTTGGCTGCGGCAAATTCCATACGATCTTTGCGGTGATCTTACCGCTTGCAAAAACTGGCTTTGTTGTTGCGGCCGTGTTCTGCTTTATTCTTTCCTTCGGTGATTTTGTTGCGCCTTATTATCTTGGCGGATCAAAACCACCGACGCTTTCGATCATGATCATCGACACTTCGAAATCAGGCCAGCAATGGCCGCGCGCCGCCGTCGTTGCACTGATGATGATTGTTACTTTGATGGGCGTTGCTTTTAGCGCGATTGCCTATGCATATCGAAGGCGCCGCTAATGAGCCTCGCCCCCACCCGTATCCTTCTGCGAATCTATATCGGCATTCTTTTTCTCTTTGTCTTTGCGCCGATCATCGCAAGTTTTGTGTTCTCCTTCAACTCGGATCGCTTTCCAACGATTCCGTTGGGCGGTTTCACAACACATTGGTATGAAAAAGCGTTTTTCAATGCCGAGCTTCTGCCTGCAGCCCTCAACAGTCTGACGGTGGCGCTTTCGACCGCATTACTTTCTACTTTTATCGGGTTCACCGCCGCCTATACCGATTATCGCTATCAATTTTTTGGCAAGACGGGATTTCTCATTCTTGGACTTCTGCCACCCACAATTCCGCTGATCATCATGGCCCTCGCGATGCTGGGATGGCTTTCGAATTTTCATGCGTCAGGCATGGTGGTTTCGATTGTGATTGCGCATACGGTTTTGTGTGCGCCATTCGCCATGGCGATCATTCGCTTGCGCCTTCATCAGATGGATCCCAATCTCGAACCGGCCGCACATAATCTTGGCGCGTCGGAATGGGTGACGATGCTCAATATCATCATTCCTTTCACGCGACCGTCGATCATAGCAGCACTCTGTTTAACCGCTGCAGTGTCATTCGATGAATTCGCCGTGTCATGGTTTGTGTCTGGCTTGAATAAAACCATCCCTGTCGTGATCCTTGAAATTCTCACTGGTAATATCGATCCGCAAGTCAATGCCATTGGCTCGGTCGTGTTGCTTGTTTCCATCGCCCTTGTCGTCATTGCGCAAAGCCTTGTGATGGGCCGCACGCGCTCAACCGGAACCGCATCATGAGACAACCGCTCGTCGTGCTCGACAATGTCGTCAAACGATTTGGCAGCCATGTCGCCGTCAAAGGAATCAATTTGGAAATTCGTGAAGGTGAATTTCTCGCGGTGATGGGTCCATCGGGTTGCGGCAAGACCACAACGCTTCGCATGTTAGCGGGCCTTGAAGATCCGAGTGAAGGCGATATCCGTCTTGCTGGCCAATCGCTTGTTGGCAAAAGCCCTCATGAACGCGACACGCCGATGGTGTGGCAATCGCTTGCACTGTTCCCCTTTTTGAATGCGCGCGAGAATGTCGAATTCGGTTTGAAAATGCGAAAAGTCGAACCCGCCGCGCGTCGTCGTCGCGCGCTTGATTGGCTTGATCGTTTGGGTATTGGCGAATTCGCGGAGCGTCCTGTCGATCAACTCTCTGGTGGACAAAGACAACGCGTGGCACTCGCCCGCGCGCTTGTGACCGAGCCAAGAATTTTGCTCCTCGATGAACCGCTCTCGGCGCTTGATGCGCATCTTGTTATCCGCATGCAAGCGGTGCTGACCAAACTTCAAAAAGAACTTGGCATTACCTTCGTTTATGTCACTCATTCGCAATCGGAAGCTTTTGCGATGGCGGATCGTATTGTGATCATGTCGAAAGGTGAGATCGCGCAGATCGGTACCGCACGTGAAATCTATCGTGCTCCAATCAATCGTTTCGTTGCCGAATTTGTTGGCCGCAACAATATTTTCACAGGCACGTCACAAGGTGGCGGTCATGTTGAAACGCCTTTCGGCACGCTGACTGTTTCCGGTGAACGCGCCAAAGGAACGCCTGTATCCTTCTCGGTGGCAGCGGATTTGATGAGTGTTTCGGCCACCCCCACGGCGACGAATTCGATTGAAGCTCAGCTTCTGTCGGAAGAATTTGTGGGCTCCATGGTCACTTTGTTCTTTGAAGCCAAAGACGGCACCGAGTTGAAAGTACAAATGCCGGAGCGCAGTTTCGCTGCTTTGCCGCTCGACACCAGTCGATCCGTCTATTTGAATTTTGCTCCTGAAAATGCTCAACTTTTGAAAGATTAAGAGTCAAACTCTAGGGGGGCATGATGAGCTTTGATCTTCTTGTAAAAGGCGGTCATTTACCAGATGGCGCGGTCCGCGATATCGCGATCAAAGGCGATCGTATTGTCGCTGTTGAGCCACAGCTTCCCGAAGAGGCTGGCAAAATTCTTGATGCCCGCGGCCAGCTTGTATCGCCCCCTTTTTGTGACCCGCATTTCCATTTGGATGCGGCGCTGTCTTACGGTCTTCCCCGCGTCAATCAGTCTGGTACTTTGTTTGAAGGCATCGCACTTTGGGGCGAGCTTCGCCAAGTGGCAACGCAACAAGATATGGTTGACCGCGCGCTTGCCTATATTGATTGGGCTGTGTCGATGGGGCTTCTCGCCACCCGTACGCATGTTGATACGAGCGATGACCGTCTGCTCGGCGTCGATGCGCTGCTTGAAGTCAAAAAGAAAGTTGCATCTTACTTCGATCTGCAGATCGTTGCCTTCCCTCAAGATGGCTATTATCGCTCGCCAAATAATGTGAAAAATGTCGAGCGTGCGCTTGATCGCGGTGTTGATATTGTTGGCGGCATACCGCACGCTGAGCGGACTATGGAAGATGGTCGTCTCGCGGTCATCGCGCAATGCGAGATCGCAGCGAAACGTGGCATCATGATCGATCTGCACTGTGATGAGAGTGATGATCCCTTGTCACGTCATATCGAAACGCTCGCTGCAGAAGCAAAACGTTTAGGCTTGCAAGGGCGTGCAGTCGGCTCTCACTGCACCTCGATGCATTCGATGGATAATTATTATGCCGGCAAATTGATCAATCTCATTGCCGAGTCAGGCGTAGCGATTGTGCCCAATCCGTTGATCAACATCACATTACAGGGGCGCAGCGATACATACCCGAAGCGGCGGGGTCTCACGCGCGTGCCAGAACTCCTCAAAGCGGGTGTTACAGTGGGTTATGGTCAGGATTGTGTGCTCGATCCTTGGTATCCGCTTGGAACGGCCGACATGCTTGATGTGGCCTTTATGGGCCTTAATACGACCTTGATGACCAGTCCGCCCGAAATGCGCGCGACCTATGATCTTGTGACAATTAACTCAGCGAAGTTAATGCGGCTTGAAGGCTATGGTCTTGAGGTCGGATGCAAGGCCAGTCTTGTGATCCTTGAGGCGAATGATCCTGTGGAAGCCATCAGACTTCGTGCCAATCGCACAACAGTGATTTCAAAAGGCAAAATCGTTTCAGAAAGACCGAGCGCCCGTGCAACGCTTCATATATCGGGGCGTCCGAATTCATGCGATCGACGATTTCTCCGGAAATAACGGAATTCAGACGCTATATCGTCAAATCATCTCAATCTAGTTGACGACTGTAAAGTCAGCCGCCTGCTTTTTCTGTCTTTTTTATTAACGAAATCAATAAGTTAAGTTAATCTTAGCCTTAGAAACCTATTTCGCCTAAGCGTCGCGCGGTCGGGTGTTGGTGCATGGCGGTCTTTCCTGATATTTTTGGATCATGAGCGGGCAGGTGCTTGGCCACATTTTTTCACGGTAGAGTATATGCGGGCTCGGTGTGTGATCTTTTGAGCCAGTAACCATCCCAATTCGATAACCGATATTGATTTACCTATCCAAAAATAATTTCAAGGAAACGCCATGATTGATTTAACAAAAACCCCCGACAACCTTCCCATTCCAAAAGATGACAAAGCGGCAGATCATCTAATCGGAATGACACTGCCTAACCTTTCGCTTTTGGGAACCAACGGGAAGCTTATTAATATTGGATCCTTCAAAGACTTTTTAGTGATCTACTGTTACCCGATGACGGGTCAACCCAATGTCGCTCTGCCAGAAGGTTGGGATCAGATCCCGGGAGCGAGAGGATGTACCCCACAAAGCTGCTCTTTTAGGGATCATTATCAAGAATTGAAAGCTTTGAAGGCTGAAGTCGTTGGCTTGAGCGTTCAGTCTAATGATTACCAAAAAGAAATGGCTGAAAGGCTTCATCTACCATTTGCTGTTGTGAGTGATGCTGATTTCAAGTTTCAAAAAGCATTAAATCTTCCGACATTTATCGCTGCTGGAATGACATTGCTCAAAAGACTTACGATCATTGCTAAAGACGGAAAAATTGTAGCCGTTCACTATCCGATATTTCCAAGTGACGGTGATCCAGCTTGGGTTATCGATTATCTCAAAAAAAATCCGCTATGATGCATGTTCACCATTTCGAGTAATGCAAAATGCCAGAAGCCGCAGTATCTTTTTTCATGAATTGCTTGAATAAAGTCAAAGCGTCGTTTTCGGCTTAATTCTTTCAATTTTTTGATTTTGGCACTTTTATAAGTAGTGAGTGGAAGAGAAATGAAAATGCAATAAGTGAGCCCGCCAGATTTTTTTAAGCACCTCAACTCAAAAGACAGTGTATAAACTGTAGCTTTCTTTCGCTACTATTCTACTCACTTGAACCAGTAAAATAGTTGAATGATCTGCCGGTATGACGGTGCTTAAAATCCGGGATATATAACGGTTGTTAAACGCTAGCGTAGTCAGTAGATAGCGATATACGAAAAACTGAATTTCTGACGATATTACTTTGTGTTTCATTCCAATAGTCGTGGATCATATTTCACGAAAAGCCGCCAAGGATCTTTATCGATTTCCGCCATCTTCAAGCTATTTTTTGCTCCAATGGAGTCGCCAAGGGCTGTTCTAATCATCGCGAGTTTTACAGGAGAGATGTATCGGGAGCCAGAGCGTTTAAATTTAGTAATGAAGTTCAGCGCTTCTGAATGATGTCCAGCTTTGGCGTTGACCCATGCCAAATTTGCATCAACATAAAAATCATCAGGATAGAATTTCTTTGCCATCATCAATTTTGCTAGTGCATTTTCTGGTTCACAATTCTTAATGGAAACAATTGCAGATAAAATCCACAATAAATCTACATCAGGGCGTAGTACTAACATTTCATCGATAAATTTTTGGGTTTTTTCAACACCGTCTTTCACCAAAACAATCCATCCCTTCAAACCCAGCAGCCCTCTTTCGAGAGGGCTTATAAGTAAAGACTGATCGATTGCTTCCTCTGCTTCATCAAGTCTATGATCTCCTATTAAAATCCATGCTTTGTAGAAATAGCCGAGCCATAAATTCGGCTTTATTGTAAGTGAAAGATCGATAAATGTGAGAGCTGTTTTGTAATCACCCTCAGCAACTCCTGTCATCCAACCTTTACTTGCTAGGGCTGATGGCAGTCTTGGATCGATGCGTAATGCTTGTTCGATCAGTGATAAAATTTTTGTCTCCGATTTTCTACAACTGCAATAGCCTCTAATGATTCTCGAAATCTCCAAATCGGCTTGAAGGCTCGGAGCAATAGCGAGCGTTGGATATCGGATAAACGCTTCTTCAAGTACCGATCCTGCAAGTTGCAGACTACGATCCGTGCGCGCTGATGCTAATTCAAACGCAGTTCGAACCATTTCCTCACTTTGCAAGTCACTACTGAAGAGATTGTCTCTGCTTTTTTGCAATTCAATTTGCTTTTCGAGTTCCTTATTCTCAATTTTTATTTTGCAAGTTAGTCTAATTCCTTCTCCATATCCCGTATAAATTATATTATCATTTTTGTCTTTCAGCACGCGACGTAGGAGGTAGGCAGTTCGCCAAAATGCTGTTGGAGATACGGGACATTTTAATTTGAGAAAATTTGAAAATTTTCTTTGATCTACATAGTCGCCTTGTGCTTCCAGAAGGCATAAAAGCAGGTTTTGAACGCGAGGGGCAATTCTGATCGCCCGATTATCATAAATCAGGCCCTTAGAGACTGAATATTTGAATTTTGAGAAAATATATTCTGCTTGTTGATCGTTCATATCGCAAACCAACTCCAACTGACTCGTCGGGATGAGGTTAAAATTGACGATTCATCCAATAAAAAAATTATAAGAGACCAAGACCTTCTATCTGCTGGAATATTTATTGAAAGGTCAACTTTGGTCAACTTCGATCAAGATTGGTCAATTAAATTCAAGCATATCAAGTCTATAGGGGAAATCGATGTCTTCGTAATGCTCGCGCATAATCGCCATTTTATCCGCGGGCGACGCGATCTCCTTTAGTTAGTTGTCTCAGTAAGCAGGCGATTATGACTCGAGAATTGAACAAGGGAGACAATTTTATCTATGGCTCAGGCCTGATCGGATCGGTTCCGTTCGAAGATGGAACTCTGAAATTTCGATATAGCGATGTACCGCCAAAGGTTACGTTTTTTTCAAATATTTTCATACTGGATACAAATAAATCTTATAAACTTTCATATATACCAACAGGCGATGAAACGGTGGGCACAATACTCCTTGTGAATCTCGATCAGCAATGGTCGAATTCGATTGTTCGAACATATACAATCCTTGGAAACAGATCATTTGGGCCTTTGAATCAAAAAGTAAATCATGTCTTTCTACCATCAATGTTTGCTTTGTGGAAATCGGCTAAGAAAACAGCCTCAATCATTGGGCCATTGGTTGGAAATCGGTTTGGCCTATGGATCGGCAATACACATGGAGATATCACCTTAACAGAACTTCGATTAATCGAATTTTTGGCGTAATGATTATTATACAATATTACATCATTATTTTTTGTGGCGTGGCTTCGGCGCCTACCGTGGGAGCGGCTTATTGTAGAAATTGATCAGGTCACGAATGCGCGCTGAACTTCGTTGCGATCCCGGATGTCTATGTTACGCATCGGCGTAATCGAGGGGCTTTTCTCGTCAAGCATCTTTTTTTGCTTGAATCTTCGAAGATCCGCCGAGTGCTGATGAGAGAAAATACCCTAGAATGATCAGCGGTATTGTAACGCCGAAGACCCATCTTATGCCTAATGATTGGCCAACATTTCCCAGAAGGGGAGGGCCAATCAAAAAAATTAATAGTGATACTTGGGCAAGTGATGCAACATTAATTGCGGTGGGTCGATCCTGATGTTGTGCAGCCGCCGAGATGGCTAAGGGAAAGATGGCACTGACGCCAATTCCGGACAAAGTGAATCCAATCAGTGACAAGAATGATGTTGGCGAGATGGCGATCGTCAATGTCCCGATGAAGAGCATGGCGATGAGACTTTTCCCGATAAATTGAGATGAAGTGCGGTCCACAAGCCCGTCGACAAAATAGCGCGTGATCGCTTGGCTCAAACTAAAGCAAACGATGGCGGCCCCCGTTAATAGCGGCGCGGTGCCGAACACATCATTCATATAGATCGTGGCCCAAGTCTGGTTGACACCTTCAAGGAGCATCGCGCTCGCCGTGATGCCAATCAGAATAAAAATCCTTTTATTTGGAAAAGCAAACAATGGCGGTTTGGATGTATCGCTCGTGGGACGATGTGGAGACGGATTGAAATTCAAAAGTAGGGCTGTGTTGATGAGAATGCATATGGCAATAACAAGACCCAGGTGAATTTGGGGTGAAATCTTAAAATAGCCCATCAAAGACCCAAAGATACCGGCGCCAAAAAACCCAAAACTCCAAAACGCATGGGCTCTGTTCATGATTTTTCTGCCCATCGCATATTCGACGCGATCGGCTTCAAGATTCAAAAGGAGTTCCAATGACCCGATTAATATCCCGACCGGGATCAAAAGCAGCGCAAACAGAATGGAGTTTGATGAGAGAACCGAAGCCGCAAAAGACGCCGCTAACAAAGGTGTAAAGAGAATGATGGCCAAACGGATATTGATCAATTGGAGTGGTCGTGCGCCAAAGGTCAACGCAAAGATTGTCCCGATGGGTGCGCCCAGAAGACACAGACCTAAAGTGGCGTCATCTATATTGAAGTGAGTTTGAAGCTCTGGAAGACGAAGATAAATATTATTTGCTGCAAAAGCATAAATTGAAAATATGCCAAAGATTCGATGATGAGGTGAGAGTGTCATCTTTGAAAACATAAATTTCAACTTTCAAAAGGGGTTTCGATAAACCTATGTCTGAGCATCAAAAAATGACAGTTTTGACGCGAGCCTTCATACGCTCTCACCCAACGAAATCACCTGTCGACCGACAGTCCAGAGCCCGCCCTTGACCTTTATCGCATTCTTGATCAAATTAACAAGTATCTATTTGGTTACTTGAGCGGTGAAATGGTGGAGACTGGCGCGTTGGCTTGAGTCATCGAGAGCCGCCCTGGGTTCATTCTGTGCAACTTCGAGGTTGAAAAACATGATTGTTACGCTCACGAGTATTTCTACGAAAGCGGCGCGTGATATGATTGCTTCGGCGATTGAAGAAGCGGAGGCTTTGAAGCTTTTCATCGCTGTTGTGGTTACAGACCCCCACGGCCATGTCCTTGCGTCCGTGCGAATGGATGGTGTTTCGCCAACCGTTCTTAGCTTTGCGGAAGATAAAGCCTACACGTCTTCGAATATGAAACGGTCAACAGAAGCTTTTGCCGAGCGGATGGCCTCAAGCGAGTCGTTGAAGATGGGATTATCGACACGACCGCGGTTGCTGGTGTGGGGTGGTGGTCTACCCATTTTTTATGAAGGAAAACTTGTCGGTGGGCTTGGCATATCAGGCGCCAAAGACCATGAGGACATTGCGATCGGGAAAAAAATTCTCGCGCATTATGGGTTCACTTGGGAAATCTGAAATTTTGATCAGGCGCTTACAAGGCGCATGATGGTGTCAACATTGAATTTGAGACGTTCTTCCAAAGCGTTTTTGGCCATCAGATCACGTTCGTACATGACGGATCCTGTAAAGCGGTTGGTGAGATAATAATATCCAATCGCCGCGATTGTGATGTTCAGTTGAACCGGATCAATGCCCTCCCGAAAGAGGCCTGCAGCGACGCCTCGATCAAGAATCGTTTTCACCATTGAAACGAAGCGGCGGCTGTATACTTTTACCGCTTCAGAGTTCTTCAAGTGCTTGGCGCGATGAAGATTTTCACTATTCACCAAAGTAATGAATTCGGGATTCTTTAAGTAATAATCCCATGTGAAGATGATCAGTTTTTCAAGTGCTTCTTTGGGATTGAGATGATCAAGATTGAGTTTCTGCTCGGCGCTACGAATATCGATATAGGCGCTTTCGATGACTTTTTGAAACAGTTCGTCTTTTGAGCCAAAATAGTGATAGATCATGCGCTTATTTGCGTGTGCCTTTTCTGCAATCGCATCCACGCGCGCGCCGCCTAACCCTTTTTTTGCAAATTCTTTTTTGGCGGCGTCGAGAATCCGCGCCATTGTGGCATCAGCGTCACGAACACGTCGTTTGCGTCCCGTCTCCTCTTTCGAGCTTGGCTTTGCGCGTACGACTTTCATGATCCGCCCCTGACATTCCGACTTCCGGACGCCCCCTCTCATACACGCAGGAGATTGCGCCCGTCAAAAGGGCAAAAGTCTTATCCAAAGGGCTAAAAAGCTGCTTGACTTCCATTTTTTATGTGAAGTAACTAGTTAGTGCATAAAAACCTCAAGTTGGATTGCGAGAATGCCGCTGACAAAGGGGTGCCTATTGGGGGCAGCCACAGGAATGGTGGCGCGAGAGAAACAAACAAGGAGGATCTAAATGTCCACATTCATTAAGGATTATATCGAACGCGAGACGATCAGCCGCCGCAATTTCCTCTTGGCGACCGCGGCGGGTCTGACTTCAGCTGCGATCCCCGGCGCCTTCGGTGGCGGTGCAGCCATGGCAGATGCGGGCGGCTGGGCTTTGGCCTGGAGCTATCGCGACCGCGCTTCTGCCTATTGGAATGCCATCGTCTCCGGTGGTGAGGCTTACACTGAAAGCCTCGGCCTCAAGAAAGATGCGATGACGAACCTCATCAATGAAGGCTCTTCGGAAAAATCACTCGCCGACATCAAGGCCTTCTTGGCTAAGAACAATGGTAAAGCTGCCATTGCCTGTGACGCGAATGACAGTCCGAATGCACGCCCTGTTGCGGAAGCGGTGAAGAAGGCTGGTGGCTATATCTCCACCATCTGGAACAAGACGGATGATCTCCATCCTTGGGATATCGGCGATAATTATGTCGCGCATATTTCTTGGTCGGGCGAAAAGCCATCGGAAGAAGCCGCCAATATTCTCATCAAGGCCATGGGTGGTGAAGGGGCCATCGTTCATCTTGGCGGCATCCCGGCAAATATTCCGGCGATTGAACGTCTCAATGGCTTGAAGAATGCCATCAAGAAAAACCCGAAAGTCCAGCTTCTTGATTCGCAGCCTGCCGATTGGGATACGACAAAGGCCGCCGCGCTGATGTCGAACTATCTCACGAAATATGGCAACAAGATCAAAGGCGTTCATTGCGCCAATGACAATATGGCCTATGGCGTGTTGCAAGCTCTGAAGGCAGAAGGCATCAATCTTCCTGTCACAGCATTTGACGGCAATCCGGAAGCGGTTGACATGGTGATGAAGGGCGAATTGCTCGCAACCGTCTTTACCAATCCGCATTGGGGTGGTGGCATTGCACTTGGTCTTGCCCATCAGGCGGCGCTTGGCAAATTCAAGCCGTCTGAAGAGCCGAAGGCACATCGTGAGTTCTACGGTCCGTCAATCCTTGTGACGAAGGCCGATGCCGACGCGTTCAAGAAGAAATATCTCGACTCTACGCCGAAATATGATTGGTCTGATCGCTGGGGACTGTCCGCCGGCCAGATCGAGTATAAGTAACACCTCCGAACGGCAGCTCCGCTACGCGCAATATGGAGCTGCCGTTTTTTCTATGCATTCGGCATGTTCAAGCTTGAGGACTCAACCGTTGAACAGATTTCTCACGCGCGAAAACCTGCTGAAATGGGCACCACTTCTGGTGCTGATTGCGCTCATCGCATTCTTTTCTATTATCAATCCGAATTTTCTATCCGTTCGCAATTTTGCGCGTCTCTTCACGAATGCCTCGCCCGCATTGATGGTCGCGATCGGTGTAACCTTCATTATTTTGATGGGATCAATTGATCTTTCAATGGAAGGGGCAGTCTCTGCGCTCGCCGTCATTTTCTGCTATGTTCTTTTGTGGCTCGGCGGCACAGTTGCGGGTCTTGGCGTTCTGGCCATTCCCGCAATTCTTTTGCTCGGTGCTCTTGTCGGTGCCGTCAATGGTTTGATCCATGTGCATTTGCGAATCCCGTCTTTCATGAGTTCGCTTGCCATGGGCTTTGTCGGCACCGGCGCTGCCATTCTCATGACGGGCGGCAATATCGTCAAAATCAATGATGAAATATTCCGTGCGCTTTTGACCGAGCGTGTCTTCGGCTTTCCCTTGATGGTCTATGTCGCGCTGTTTTTTCTCATTGTGGGGTCCGTCATACTTTCACATACACGTATCGGCCGGAATTTTTATGCGGTTGGCGGCGGAGAAGATCTTGCTCACGCGTCCGGCGTGAATGTGAAGCGCGTGCGCGTCTGGGCCTTTGCTCTGGCTGGATTTTATTTCTCAGTCGCCGCTTTGTTGCAGGTGGCAAAGCTTGGGCAGGCTGAATCGGTCACGGGCTCGAATCTGATGTTCATCTCGATCACCTCTGTCGTCGTGGGCGGTGTCGCGTTGTGGGGCGGTATTGGCGGCGTATGGAATGCTCTGGTTGGTGTGTTGATCGTCGCTGTGATCAACAATGGCATGATCGTCATCGGCATTCCGGATTTCATTCAGGATGGTGTGCTTGGCATCATGGTGATCATCGCCGTGATCTTATCGACCGATCGTCGCACCGTCGCCTTTGTGAAATAGGAGCGCCCAAATGTACGAGCTCCGCAACATTGAGAAACATTTCCCCGGCGTTCACGCTTTAAAAAATGTCGATTTTGAAGTGAAGCGCGGAGAGATCGTTGGTCTTGTTGGTGAGAATGGCGCTGGCAAATCGACTTTGATGAAAGTCATCTATGGTGCCTATCAGCCGGACAGCGGCACGATCTCCAAAGATGGACGCACCGTTTCTTATGCCTCACCGAGCGAAGCGCTCGAAGCCGGTATCGGCATGGTGTTTCAAGAGCAATCGCTTATCCCGAATCTCTCGGTGATGGAAAATATCTTTTTGGGCGATGAATCGCAGTTCGAGCGCTTTGGCCTTATCAGCTGGAAGGCGATGGCGGAGGCCGCGCAGAAACAGCTCAGAAAGGTCAAACTTGATATTGATCCGAAGAGCAAAACCTCTTCGCTTTCTTTCGCGCAACGCCAACTCGTCGAACTTGCGAAAGTGTTGAC
>RFZR01000101.1 GCA_009920595.1 Alphaproteobacteria bacterium
ACGGGTATCGAAGTGTTCGATCCTTGGCATTTGCCGCTTCTCAACACGCTCATTCTTTTGACATCGGGTACAACGGTGACGTGGGCGCATCACGCGCTTCTCCATAATGATCGTCAGGGTTTGAAGCAGGGTCTGTGGTTGACGGTTATTCTCGGCGCGGTTTTCACCTGCGTACAGGCTTATGAATATGCCCATGCGCCATTCTCATTTGGCGGCCATATCTATGGCGCGACCTTCTTTATGGCGACCGGCTTTCACGGTTTCCATGTGATTATCGGAACGATCTTCTTGGCTGTGTGCTTGTTGCGCGCCTCAAGAGGTCATTTCACGCCGAAGCAACATCTCGGTTTCGAATTTGCTGCTTGGTATTGGCATTTCGTTGACGTGGTGTGGCTCTTCCTCTTCGTCTCCATCTATCTCTGGGGATCGAATTGGGGTGCGGCATTCCACGGCCACTAAAACCGATAAGGTTGAATTCGAAGGGGCGGCTCTGGCCGCCCCTTTTTCGTTTGTCAAAGCCTGGCTGATCGCTTCGCAATATCGCCACAAAGCCGAGCAAGGACAGCTTGAATGCTCATTGACTGATAATGTCTTTTGCAAAGAGGTTTTTGTTGTGCGTCGTCTGCTTGTTCCTGCGATTTTTTCGGCGATAGCTCTCAGCATTCTTTGCGGGCTGGGCGTGTGGCAGCTCCAAAGACTTTACGAGAAAGAGGCGCTGTTAAAGCGCATCGATCAATCGCTTAAAGCCGATCCTGTGGCGATGCCTCTCGAGTCTGAATGGTCGGCGTTAAAGCCTGATGATTATTCCTATCGAAAAATCACGGTGAGCGGTGAATTCGATCACAAGCATGAAGCGCATTTCTTCGGTTTTATTATCACCGACAGCAGAGGGGGCTCTGCGCCTGGTTATTTTGTTTTGACGCCGCTCGATCTTCCGGACGGTAGTCGCGTGATCGTCAATCGCGGCTTCGTTCCCGAAGCGTTGAAAGAGAAAGAGCAGCGTGCGCTCGGTCTCATCGAAGGCCCCGTTACGATTCAAGGATTGATGCGCGTACCGGAACGGCGCGGGCTTTTTACCCCGACAGATGATCTCAAAAAAAATATTCGCTTTCTGCGCGATCCCGCTGCGATCACCGCGTCTTTTGGTCTTGAGCGTGTGGCGCCCTTTATTGTCGATGCGGATGCAACCCCGGTGCCCGGACGCTGGCCGGAGGGCGGACATACGGTCGTCTCAGTACCGAACAATCATCTTGAATATGCGCTGACCTGGTTTGGTCTGGCGCTCGTCCTTGTGGGGGTCTTTACAGCTTTCGTTCTGAAAGCCCGCAAGGCCTAGACCTTGCCGCTTGCCAGAGGCGGCTTTCTGTTTCTAAAGAAGATGAAACTTCATCAAGGAAACGCCGCCTGTGTCCCGCCCTGCCATGATCCATCACTCCACCCGCGGTGAAGCGCCAGCGCTCGGCTTCTCGGATGCGTTGCTTGCGGGCCTTGCGCGTGATGGCGGTCTTTATTGGCCGAAAGCCTTTCCGACTTTAACGGAAGCAGCGATTTCGGATTTCGCCGGACGTCCTTATGCTGAGATCGCGGACCGTGTCATCAGCCTCTATGCGGATGACATCGCGCCTGAACCGCTTTCAAAGATGATCCGTGAAGCCTATGCGACGTTCAGGCATCCCTCTGTCTGTCCGCTCATTGAAATCGACACCAATCTTTTTGTGCTGGAACTTTTCCATGGTCCAACACTCGCCTTCAAAGATGTGGCGATGCAATTGCTCGGACGTTTGATGGATCATGTGCTCGCTCTGCGCAATGAGCGCGCCACGATTGTAGGGGCGACATCAGGAGATACGGGCGGCGCGGCGATTGATGCGTTTAAAGGGTTAAACCGCGTCGATATGATAATCCTCTATCCGCAAGGTCGAGTGAGTGAAGTGCAACGCCGTCAGATGACGACTGTGGATGCTCCCAATGTTCACGCCGTTGCGGTTGATGGTACTTTCGATGATTGTCAGGCTTTGGTGAAAGCGATGTTCAATCATCATGCGTTTCGCGATCGTTTGAAATTGTCCGGTGTGAATTCGATCAATTGGGCGCGCATCGTCGCGCAAATCGTTTATTATTTTTCTGCCGGCGTCTCTTTGGGCGCGCCGCATCGCAAAATTTCATTCGCGGTGCCGACCGGAAATTTCGGCGATATTCTTGCAGGCTATGTCGCAAAGCTTATGGGCTTGCCCGTGGGACGTTTGTCGGTTGCGACCAATGAGAATGATATTCTCGCGCGCGCGCTATCCACGGGCCGTTATGAAATGGCGGGTGTCGTCGCCACAAGCTCGCCCTCGATGGATATTCAGATTTCATCGAATTTCGAGCGGCTCCTTTATGACGTGATGGGACGGGATGCGGGCGCGTTGCGCAACATGATGGCGACGTTGCAACAATCAAAAAGCTTTACGATTCCCTCGTCAGCTCTTGATCTGATGCGTCGTGATTTTACGGCTCTGCGTGCCGATCGCGCGGCGGTTGATCATGAGATGAAACAAACCTGGCAGCGCGCCGGCTATCTTCTCGATCCGCATACGGCGATTGGTGTGAAGGCTGCGCGTGCATTGCTTAAAGAAGATCACGCGACGCCAGTCGTCGCATTAGGCACGGCGCATCCCGCTAAATTTCCTGATGCCGTGAAAGCTGCAACAGGTGTTCATCCGGCTTTGCCGGAGCATCTTGCTGATCTCATGTCGCGGAAAGAACGCGTGACAGAATTGCCCAATGATCAAGCGAAGATCGAAGCCTTTATCACCGCGCATGCTCGCGCAGCTCAGGAGTGAGCGCGGTGAGCGTCTCTGACCGCGCCGAGAATGTTCGCGTCACAACGCTTGAAAACGGATTGCGTGTGGTGAGTGAAACCATGCCCGGTTTAGCGACTGTGGCGATGGGCATTTGGAGTGGTGCGGGTTCGCGGCATGAACGCGCGGAAGAGCAAGGCCTCGCGCATCTTCTCGAACATATGGCGTTTAAAGGTACAACGCGCCGCAATGCTTTGCAGATTGCTGAAGAGATTGAAGCCGTCGGCGGCGAAGTGAATGCTGAAACCAATACGGAATACACAGCTTATTACGCGCGCACGCTTGGGCCTGACATGCCTTTGGCTGTTGATATTTT
Organism: Alphaproteobacteria bacterium; assembly: GCA_009920595.1. GTDB lineage: Bacteria > Pseudomonadota > Alphaproteobacteria > Rhizobiales > Beijerinckiaceae > CAIUPE01. The sequence continues at coordinate 3,160 of RFZR01000101.1, forward strand.
GACCGATATTCTTGCCGATCCCGCTTTTGATATGACTGAACTTGCGCGTGAAAAAGAAGTGATCCTGCAAGAAATCGGTTCTTATGAAGACACGCCCGATGAAGTCGTTTTCGATATGGTGATGGAAACGGCTTTCGCGGGCGCGCCAATTGGACGCCGGATTCTCGGCACACCGAAAACGGTTCGTGCGCAAAATCCGAAAACCATGCGCGGCTTTATGGATCGCACCTATCGTTTGCCGTCGATGGTTGTTTCAGCAGCGGGTGCGATTGATCATGACGCTTTGATCCATGAAGTCGGATCTCGGCTAGCGAGCTTTTCGCATGATCAAGCGTCGGAACCGGAACTGGCGCTCTATACGGGAGGCGACAGCCGCCGCGTGAAAGCGCTTGAACAAGCGCATCTTGTTTTTGGTTTTGATGCGCCTTCATGGCGTGATCCTGATCATTACGCGATGCATGTGTTTTCCAATATCCTTGGCGGCGGCATGTCATCGCGACTTTTTCAAGAAGTGCGTGAGAAGCGCGGTCTTTGTTACGAGATCTATTCTTTCTTCTCGCCGTTCTCGGATTCTGGCTTCTTTGCGATCTATGGCGGTACGGGCGAAATGCAGCTTACCGATTACACGCCGCTTGTTCTTGATACGCTCTGTGACGCCACAAAATCTGTGACCATGGCTGAAGTCTCGCGCGCAAAAGCGCAGATGAAAATGTCTCTGCTCACTGCACTTGAATCGCCCGGTCGTCGTGCTGAACAAATGGCGCGGCACATGCTCGCTTATGGTCGCGTGTTGCCGCGTGATGAAATGGTGTCGATGATTGATGCAATCACAATTGATGACGTGTGCCGCGTGGCCTCGCGCTCGCTACAAGCGCCACCGACCATTGCCGCGATTGGCCCGATCAAGCCGCTGATGTCGATCGACGCCATGGTTGCGCGGCTTGGCACGCCCGTGCCGAAGATGAATTAGGCACGCGTTTCATGGCGCTCTTTGCTCGCTCAGATCGCGCCCGTGCGGTGAACCCCCTTCGCGGTGGCGATCTTCTTCTTCGTCTTCCGGTGATGGATGATTTTCCGGCTTGGGCGCGCTTGCGTGCGGAAAGCCGCGCATTTCTCACGCCGTGGGAGCCAAGCTGGCGGGATGATGATTTGACGCGCAGCGCCTTTCGCTTGCGTTATTTCAATCCGGAAGATCGCGACATCCTCTATCCCTTTTTTATTTGTGATGCGACGAGCGGTGCGCTTTTGGGAGGGATCAGTTTCGGCCATATCAGGCGTGGCGTCGCCCATTCCGGTATGATGGGCTATTGGATGGGCGCTCCCCATGCGGGGAAGGGGATCATGACCCGCGCGGTACCTTTGGCGCTGCGGCTCGCTTTTGGCCCTGTGGGGCTTCGGCGGGTCGAGGCTGGATCCTTGCCCCGAAATACCGCCTCAATCCGTGTTTTGGAGGCCAACGGCTTCCAGCGCGAGGGATATGCGCGGCAATATCTCTGCATCAACGGCATTTACGAGGACCATGTCCTCTATGCGCGGCTGAAAGATGACCCGCCGGTGTGACACCGGAAGCAGGCTTTCGGTTTACCTTTCCCCCTGCCTTGCGATAGGGTGCCGCCTCCAAGAGGGAGCCTTCTGAATTTGATCCTCCGCGCCTTCATTTTAAGCTTCGTTCTCTGCGGCGCGGCCCTCTTTTTTTCAGGACCGGCGCGCGCGCTTGATCTCGTGGTCATTCATGACGAGGCGGATACGCTTGATCTATTGCCGAGCGTTGATCGGCATCGGTCGAGCGGCGACGAAATCCAGATCTCCACCGCGCCCGGCGCAGATGGCATTGTACGCCGCATTGCGGTTAAGGCGAAAAACACCGGCAGCCAACCGGATTGGATTGTCTTTGCTCTTCGTAATGATACGGATAAAACTTTGGTGCGCTGGCTTGTGGCGCCGCATCAAAGATTGATTGGTTCCGGCGTTATCTGGCCTGATCTTGGTGCGTCTCGCATCGCCAATCTCACCGCAAGCCAAGGCACACCACCTGATCGTGTGCCGAATACCGAAGCGGATATTTTTCAGTTGACGCTTGAGCCCGGCGCTTCGGTGACATTCGTTGCGGAACTTGCAACACCGAATTTGCCCGAGCTCACTTTATGGTCGCCTGAAATCTATAAAGACACTGCGAATGGTCTCACCTTTTATCGTGGCATCATCACCGGCATCATCGGACTCTTGGCGCTGTTTCTCACCGTCTTGATGCTTATTCGCGGTACGTTGATCTTCCCGGCGGCGGCACTTCTTGCCTGGGCGGTTGCCGCTTATGTTGCGGTTGATTTTGGTCTTCTCGGTCTTGTGCTTTCGGTTTCACCGGAAGCGGAACGTATTTATCGCGCCGGCGCTGAAGCGGTTCTCGCGGCTACTTTGATTGTGTTTTTGTTCTCCTATCTCGATCTCAATCGTCTGCGCATTCATTACAGCCAGATTGCGACGGTCTGGCTCATTTTTCTCGGCACACTTTTCGCAATCATCTTTGTTGATCCGGCGGTGGCTGCGGGCCTTGCGCGCTTGTCGATTGCAGGCGTCGCCGTTTTCGGATTTTTACTCATCGTCTATCTCGCGACCCATGGGCAAGCCCGTGCTATTCTTCTTATTCCGACGTGGATTATTTTATTTGCGTGGGTCACGGCGGAAGGCTTCACACTTCTTGGCCGTGTGAGTGGTGATCTTGCGCCGCATTCATTGATCGGCGGACTTGTGCTGATCATTTTGTTGATCGGATTTACGGTCACGCAACATGCGTTTTCTGGATCGGGACTGGTGGGCGCTGAATTGGCCGACGCCTCACGCAAGGCACTCGCGCTTACAGGTGCGGGCGATATTATTTTCGATTGGGATTTGCAGCGTGATCAGGTGCGTGTCGGCGCCGAAGCGGAAGCGGTACTCGGCTATCCAACAGGCTATCTCGCCGGGACTTCGCATGAATTTATTGATCATCTTAATCCCGCTGATCGCGATCCGTTTTCAACCGCGGTTGATCGGATTTGCCATGAAAGGCGCGGGCGGCTTTCGAGCGATATTCGTATCAAAGCGGATGATGGCCATTATCATTGGTTCCGGTTG
>RFZR01000102.1 GCA_009920595.1 Alphaproteobacteria bacterium
CGGCCATATCCACGCCTGCGCCAACCGACCTGAAGTCTATTATGGCGAAAGCGGCGAAGGTTTGATGTTGCTCGAAACACCGGAAGGAGAAGTGCGCATTCTCGAGGTGAAGCCGCGTGTCGCCGTCTATGTCCCGCCTTTCTGGATTCATCGCTCGGTCAATACCGGTGCCGTGCCTTTGGTGATGAGTTTCTTTTATCCAAGCGATTCAGGGCAAGATTACAACATCATTGAAAAATCAGGTGGTATGGCGGTACGCATCATGGCGAACGGAACCGGATGGGAAGCGGTGAAAAACCCAGCCTATAGACCGCGGAGCCAATCCGACATTGCTGCCGTTCATGCATCTGCAAGATGAAGAGTTGAACTAAGATGAAATTGACTCCGGCGACACAACCGACGATCTATTTTATCGGCGTGACCACATCGAGTTCGATGATCATGAGCGTGTTTCCGAAATGGGCTAAATTTCTTGGCCTTCACGATGCGGTGATAAAAGGCATTGATCTTAAGCTCCATGATGATCCTGCGCGCTATCGCGATGTTGTGAATTTCATAAAGCATGATCCACTTTCACGCGGCGCGCTGGTAACAACACATAAGCTTGATCTCTTCCATGCGGCATCCAATTTGGTCTTTCAAAACGTGACGGGAAACTGGTTTGTCATGCTAAAGATCCAATCTCGTCCGGTCTCACGATTGATGGATTTTTGCCGAAAAGCCATTTCAACAAAACGAAAGCCGATGCCTTTATCATCGGCGCGGGCGGTTCAGCGATTGCCATCAGCTGGCATTTGATGACGATGTTAGAGGAACAAGACCGTCCTCGAAATCTCTTCATCGCCGATCGTGATCCCGTGCGGCTTGATCATATTCGCGAAATCCACGCGAAGGCTAAAACAACAATCGCGGTCAGCTATCATCTTGTGAAAAGCGCAGACGAGAATGACGCCATCATCGCCAAACTTGCGGCAGGCTCTTTGATCGTCAACGCCACTGGTCTTGGCAAAGACGCTCCCGGTTCGCCCATTACAGATGCCGCGCTTTTGCCGGAACAGGCGATCATTTGGGAATTGAATTATCGCGGCGATCTCGTTTTCCTTGATCAGGCGAAAGCCCAACACGCTGCGCGGCATCTTCAGATCGAAGATGGTTGGATTTATTTCATTCATGGCTGGACACAGGTCATTGGTGAAGTGTTTGATGTGACCATTCCTACCGAAGGCCTCGTCTTTGATGAGATCTCGAAAATCGCGGCGCACGCTTCCGGTATAAGACCTCAGTGATAGAGAGCCTCAATTCATTCACCGGCATGGAAACTTCGATATGAGCGGCAAAAATACAAAAAGGCTTAAAATCGGCGTGCTCGGATGTGGGCAAATTGCGCAAGCCGCGCATTTTGAGAGCTGCACAAAGGCACGTAATGCCGAGCTTTATGCCATTTGCGATCTTGCCGATGATTTGCGTTCGCGGATGGCGGCAACACACGCGCCACAAAAATCCTATGCCGATTATGAGACGATGCTTGCTGATCCGGACGTCGAAGCTGTGATTATCGCAACCGCCGATCAATGGCATGTGCCGATGTCTATTCGTGCGCTCGAAGCCGGTAAACATGTGTTGTGTGAAAAGCCGATAGCGACCTCACTTGATGATGTGCTCGTTCTTGAAGAGGCCGTCAAAAAATCAGGCAAATTATTGCAGATCGGCCATATGAAACGGTTCGATGAAGGCTTGATGGAAGCAAAGCGCTTTATCGATTCTGAAATGGGTAATCTCGTAGCGTTGAAAGCCTGGTATTGTGATTCAACCCATCGCTACGCGATGACGGATGCGGTACAGCCGCTGATCGTAACAAGTGCGAATGCCAAAAAGCCCGCTGGTAATCCAAAAGCGGATTTGAAGCGCTATTATATGCTCGCGCATGGCAGTCACCTTGTCGATACAGCCCGCTTTTTCGCGGGCGAGATTGTTGCGGTCACCGCAAAGCTTTCTGATCAGCGCGGCATGTATTGCTGGTTTGTTGATGTTGAATTTGCCAATGGCGCATTGGGCCATCTTGATCTCACAGTGGCCATCCGCATGGACTGGCATGAGGGGTTCCAGATTTATGGCCAACACGGGAGTGTGATCGGAAAGACCTATAATCCCTGGTATTATAAATCGAGCGATGTTGAAATTTTCCGCGAAAAGGAAGCGGGCAGTTTTCGCCCTCTTGGTGCCGACGGTCATTTTTATCGCCGTCAAGTCGAAGCTTTTGCCGACACGATTTTGACCGGTGCGCCGATGCGTGGTGCCGATATTGGCGACGGTGTGGCTTCTGTGCGCGCGATGATCGCGATTGCGCGCTCTGTTGAGACAGGCAAGACCGTGCGCCTTGACTCAGTCGCAGGCGCACTCTGATGCAGCTCGGAATATTCGCAAAGACGTTTCCAGGCTCAAATCCTGAGAGTGTTTTGTCGTCTGTTGCGAATGCGGGATTTCATGCAGCCCATTATAATTGGGCCTGTTCCGGTCTTGCCTCCATGCCCGATGAGATTCCTGCGGGTTATGCGGAAAATGTCGCTGAGACGGCCCTACGCCATAAAGTGAAAATGGTAGGTTTATCGGCAACATGGAATATGGCGCATCCCGACCCGGCTGTTCGGCAAAAGGGCCTTGCGCGGCTCGAGGTGATGGCGGCCAAAGCGTCTGTCCTTGGTGCACGCCTCATCACTCTCTGTACCGGCACGCGTGATCCAGAGGATCAATGGCGCTATCATCCGGATAATCAAACATCGGAGGCATGGCGTGATATGATGGCCTCGATGCGCGAAGCGGTTTCGATTGCTGAGCGGTATAATTTGCTTCTGGGGATTGAGCCAGAGCTTGCAAATATCATCAATGATGTCGACGCAACAGAGCGGCTCTTTTCTGAAATTTCATCAACACGTTTGAAGCTTATTCTTGATCCCGCAAATTTATTTGAGAACGCATCTCAAAGTGATGTGAAAGCCCTTGTTGAGAAAGCCATGACAAAGCTTGGATCACACCTCGCCATGGCGCATGCGAAGGATCGTAATGCCAAAGGCGAGTTTGTTGCCGTTGGCAAGGGCATTGTTGATTTCGAACATTTTATTCAAAGCTTGAAAGTGATTGGCTTTGATGGGCCGCTTGTCACACATGGTTTGACACCGGAAGAAGCGCCAGGGGTCTATAATTTCCTTCATACGATTTTTTTAAAGCACGGTTGTCTCGGATGACAGCGCGTCCCTTTATGACATCTGACGGTGTGAAGCTTGCTCTGCACGAGCGTGGTCAAGGTCATTGCCATTTTATCTTTCAACATGGACTTTGCGGGGCAGCTACCCAACCAGCAGAAGTGATGCCCGAGCTTGACGATATTCGTTTGCTTACTTTGGAATGCCGCGGCCATGGCCTTTCCGAGGCGGGTAAAACGGAGAAATTTTCAATCAAGCAGTTCGCCGATGATGTCGCCGAAGTGATTGGGGAAATTGGTCATCCCGTCATTTTGGGCGGCATCTCAATGGGGGCAGCGATTTCCTTGCGCCTTGCGGTAACGCGGCCTGAGCTTATTCGTGCATTGGTCGTGGCGCGTCCAGCATGGGTCACAGGCCATGCGCCCGACAATATGAAGCCGAACGCATTCGTCGGTGAGTTGCTTTCGAATATGAGCGCGAAAGACGCTGAAGAGCACTTTCTCAACTCTGCAATCGCACGCCAACTTGGAGCAGAAGCGCCTGACAATTTACAATCGCTGAAGGGCTTTTTTCACCGCGCACCGCAAGAGGTCACCGCCGCGCTGTTAACGCGGATTTCGGCGGATGGTCCTGATATCGACCGCGCGCAAGTAAAAAAGATTAAAGCGCCGACACTCGTTATTGGGCATGAGGATGATTTTATTCACCCTTTGTCTTATGCAAAAGACTTGGCAGGTCTTATTTCTCATTCTGAACTTACCATCATCACGTCAAAGACACGTGATAAAGTTCAATATATCTCTGATTTTCAAAATGCTCTGTCACAATTTTTAACAAAGGTTTGTCATGCCGAAGCCTCACGCTGATTGGTTTTTGAATTTGCCGAAAGACCGGTTGATCGCCGAATTTTCGATGTGGTCGGCTGATCTTGTTCGTTTGGCGGATGATGCCGAGAGAATCGCGCCTCATGCAGATCTGCTTCATATTGATGTTGCCGACGGACATTTTGCCCCAGCGCTTCTCTTCTTTCCCGATCTGGTCGCCCGTATTCGTCAGGTAAGTGCAACGCCGATCCATATTCATTTAATGACTGCCGATCAGGTTTTGCATTCACAGATTGATCAATTCGCGGAAGCGGGAGCCGATTTGATTTCAATCCATTGTGAAAACGCGAATGCGGCAACAGCGCTTGGTTATATAAAGACTCTCGGTCTTAAAGCCGGAATGGTTTTGAAAGTTGATACGCCTGTTACACGCGTGAAACCATTTCTTCCGCAGCTCGATTTTGTCACATTGCTTGGTACGGCGATTGGCGTGAAAGGGCAGGGACTTGATCCTTCAGCAACCAAGCGATTGAAAGACGTCAAAGCTCTGATTGCAGAAACAGAACGTCGCATTGTGCTTGCGGCGGATGGCGGCATTCGCGAAAACACCGTGCCGGATTTGCGCAAAGCGGGTGCAGAAACAGTTGTTCTTGGTTCGCTTGCTTTTGGCGCACCTGATCTTGCTGCCCGCATGGCGTGGTTGAAGGCGTTGTAAGGGTATCAGCGGCGATGAACGTCACCAAGGAAGACGTGATCCTGGCGATTGATTTAGGGGGCACACAATTGCGTGCAGCCCTTATTGATGCGTCAGGTCAAATTCTTTCACGCGAAGCAACGCGCACGGATGTAGTTGGTGGCCCTGATGCAGTCATTGAGCAAATTGCTGCGTTGTCTCAGCGTCTGTTATCGGCAAGGCCAAGCAGCAAGATTATTTGCGCCGGTATTTCATGTCCTGGTCCACTTGATACGCATGAGGGACGTACATTTAATCTTGCGACCCTGCCGGGCTATGACGGTTTTCCCTTTGCCTCGCGGGCGCGCGAGAGGCTTGGTGTGCCGGTTGTGCTTGAGCATGATGGACACGCAGCCGCCTATGGCGAATGGAAGCAGGGTGCAGGACGCGGCTTTGATGATTTCATCTATCTGACCGTCTCAACGGGCCTTGGTGGGGGCGCGGTTGTGAATGGCCGATTGTTGCGCGGTGCAGGTGGTATGGCCGCTCATGTAGGACACATGACGGTTGTTCCTGATGGTCCGCTCTGTGGTTGTGGCAATCGCGGGTGTTGGGAACTCTTTGCATCTGGCACATCGTTTCTGGCGCGCGTGCGGCAACGCGCTGATATTGATCATTGGCTTGGATTAAAGGAGTTCGGACGAGAATTTAAATCTGAAGATGTTTTTAATGCTGCACGCAAAGGCGATTTATTCGCTGACGAAATGATAAAAATTGAAGGGGAGTGGCTGGGTCTCGGGATTGTTAGCATACTTCATCTTTTTAATCCCAAGCGGATTGTGATTGGTGGGGGCATGTCCGCAAATTTTGATCTTTTGCTTCCGGGAATTGAAGCCTATATTGATAAAAATGCGATGGCACCTTTTCGTAATATCTCCATTGTCAAAGCGGCGTTGGGTGATAATGCCGGTTTAGTCGGTGTATCATTTTTGGCTAAAGAGACTTCTCATCGAAAAGGTCAATGAAGTAATAAAGGAGCCGAACGTGACGGCCCCTTTATCACATCGATCAAGATTATTTTGGCATTAACACTGTGTCGATGACGTGGATAACGCCATTGTCAGTCGTAATGTCAGCCGTATCAACTGTTGCATTATCAATTTTCACGCTCATTCCTTTGGCATCAATTTTTAATTTGCTGCCTTCAACTGTTTTTTCTTCTAATGTTTTACCAGCAAGATCAGCAGACATGACTTTTTTAGCGATGACATGATAGGTCAAGATTTTCGTTAGCTTTGCTTTGTTCTCAGGCTTTAAAAGACTATCAAGTTCGCCAGCAGGCAATTTTTTGAAAGCGTCATCTGTCGGCGCGAAGACCGTAAATGGCCCTTTGCCTTTAAGTGTTGTGACGAGATCAGCGGCTTTGAGCGCAGCCACAAGAGTAGAAAAATTTCCTGCAGATACGGCCGTATCAACAATATCGGCAGCTTTGGCGCTGGTCATTGTCGCTGTTACCAAAACAGCAGCTGCGAGCGTGGCGCTTCTGAGAAGATTTGAGATATTCATAGGTCTC
>RFZR01000103.1 GCA_009920595.1 Alphaproteobacteria bacterium
CGGACGAAACTCCCTCAAGGGCTTGAAGACGCGGCACAAGTTTTTCGGCAAAAGCACGCGGCGGCATCGAGGCGTCTTTGGCAAGCACCATCGCCGCATTTGTCGCAAGATCGCCATGTGCAGGATCGCGCGGCGGCTCCACCGTAATCCGCCCAATATCAAGGCCCTTCGGCAATTCGCCGCTATGCCCGAGCTCGGACACACAATTTGCGATGCGGTTTTGGAAAAGTTCGAAAAGATTCATGGGAGAATGCGTTCTAACAAGAGTTTCAAGCGAATGGCTTTGGGCGCTATCGCAATTCGGGGGTTACGTCAAACAGTCGTCGATGTTCATCAAGGGCAAAGCGGTCGGTCATTCCGGCGATATAATCAGCGATCCGTCGCCGCGTTTGAAGACGATTGCTGCCCTCAAGTCCCTGCTGCCATTCTTTCGGGAGATGCGAAATGTCGGCAATATAGGCGTCAAAAAGATCACGAATAACTTGTTCAGCATCATTTCGGATCTTCATCACCGATGGGCTGCGATACATCCGCGCAAAAAGAAATTTTTTGATCGCGCGATCCGCTTCACTCAATTCTTCCGGAAAGCGAATGAGTGTAATGCCTGCATTGCGGATGTCATTAACACTCGCGGATTGATAGGGCTTTAATGTCTCTTGGCTCGCGCGAATGACGCCTTCAACAAAGCGCGTGATCACACGACGGACCAATTCATGAATGCGCCTTGTCGTCTCAAGCTTCGGCCATTGCCGATCTATGTCGTTCAAGATCGCTGAAATAAAGGGGACTTCTCGAAGCTCGTCGATGGCAAAAAGCCCTGCTCGCAATCCGTCATCAATATCATGAGTGTTATAGGCAATATCATCAGAAAGCGCCGCCACTTGCGCTTCAAGTCCCGCATGGTCTGAGATTGCCAAGGGAAACACGCTCTCGAAATCTAGAATATCTTGCGGGACACTTTTTGATTTCACATGGGGAAGAGCATCACCCTTCGCATCCGTCAAAGGACCATTATGTTTGACAAGACCTTCGAGCGTTTCCCACGAAAGATTAAGTCCATCAAAATCAGGATAACGACGCTCAAGCGCCGTGACCACTTTCAAGGCTTGAGCATTATGATCAAAGCCGCCGTCATTGCGTAAACAATAAGCGAGCGCGTCTTCGCCTGTATGACCGAAAGGCGGATGTCCAAGATCGTGTGAAAGCGCCAAGGCTTCCGCTAAATCTTCATCAAGTCCAAGTGCGCGCGAGATTGAACGCGCGATTTGCGCAACTTCAATCGTATGCGTGAGCCTCGTTCTGAAATGATCCCCCTCATGAAACACAAACACCTGGGTCTTATGTTTAAGGCGACGAAAGGCGGTTGAGTGGATGATCCGGTCCCGGTCGCGCTGAAATTCGCTGCGTGTCGGGGATGGCGCCTCGACGAATAATCGACCGCGCGAACGGGCGGGGTCCGTCGCGTAAGCCGCGCGCCAGCGATCAAACCGTCCTTCCACGACCCATCCTCCGGTTGAAACTAACCCTCCGACCCCCTATTTTGGGTTAAGAAGAGTCTTTGGATCAGAAACAGGCCCTTGGCTATGGATGCAAGCCCCAACCACAGTTTTTCCGTCACCGAGCGCGCGGCAAAACGCATTAAAGCGATTTTGGCGTCCGAACCGTCCGACGCAAAATTGCGGGTCAGCGTGAGCGGTGGCGGCTGCTCTGGCTTCCAATATGGCTTTGCGGTTGAGACTGCGAGCGCCGAAGACGATATCCGCATTGAGCGCGACGGGGCTATTGTCCTGATCGATCCGACCTCTCTGCCCTTCCTCGAAGGCTCGACCCTTGATTTCGTCGACGACCTCATGGGCCAGAGCTTTCGCGTCGAGAACCCGAACGCCACCGCCTCCTGCGGCTGTGGCACGAGTTTCTCGATTGGCTGAAAATTAGGCATTGTTTTCGGATAAATTCGGCTCCAAACTCAATTTTTCCTTGTCGGTTTCTCGATTTTCGGTCACTCGATAGGAAAGACCGAATTGACGAAGGATAAGCCGACAATGGAAGCGCTGTTCATTGGCCAGACCTATATTGATGTGACCTTTTTGACCGATCACATCCCGACAGGCGACGATAAAACAGTGGCCAATAATTACGCCGTCTCCTTTGGTGGAAATGCCGTTACGGCCGCTTTCTGCTGCGCCAAGCTTGGTGTCGTACCCGATCTTCTGACTTCACTCGCCGATGATTGGCTTGGCCGCATGTTTTTGGACATGGCTGCAAAATATCAAATTCCGGTTCATGGCCGAAAGGTCAAAGAGAGTTCCCTCTCATTCGTCATCCCGAACAATGGCAAACGCGCAATCATTCGTTGCCGCGATGATGATTATCTCCACCCCTTCCCGACCTTGCGTCTTGATGGCATTCGCGCACTTCATCTTGATGGGCATCAAAGCGATGCCGCGCTCCACTATGCAAAACTCTGCCGTGAAAAGGGCGTCCTTGTTTCGCTTGACGGTGGTGGGTTGCGTTCAAACACGCATGAGCTTTTGAACTTTGTTGATGTCGCTGTGTGCGGTGAACGTCTCGCCGAACAACTTAATCTTGATGATAAAGGCCTTCTTGAATTGCTGAAATCGAAGAGGGTTAAGATCGGTGGCGTCACACGCGGCGAGCGCGGCATGCTCTGGTATGACGAAAGTGGATCTATCAGAACACAACCCCCACTTAAGGTTCCATCTGAAGTGATCATTGACACCAATGGCGCGGGTGACGTGTTCCATGGCGCTTATATGTATTCCTATCTTGCCCGCCCCGCCTTGCCATGAAGCCGGCCTTCCCTCGATGAACGACATCACGACCATCATGCAACATTTCCGTCCAGCAGCATGAGGTATTTGGTGACGCGCCCCAGTAAGATAATCACAAATAAAGACGGTTTAAATCCGAAGCGGAGCGCGTTTTGGTGGGGTCTCTTTGTTCTCTTTATTGTCGTTACACCTGCAATATCACTCGCTGGAGAAAAGCTCAGTTTTGAAAGGCTTGAATTAAAAACAGGCGTTACCGTTCTCAAAGCTGATGGAGTTGAAATAGAAAACTCGTCGCTCACTGCTGATACGTTGAGAACCATATTTTCGGATCCAGCACCCGCCGCGCAAGCTGATGCGCTAACAAAATTTGACGCCATCACAGCAAGCGAAATAGATCTCGGCCTCTTCATTGCCGGCGGAGCCACCAAAGCAGGAAATAAAAACGAATATCGAAAGGCTTATGGTGAAGCGATCTTGAACATGATTACGGTCTCGTCGCCGACTGGGCCTATGATCACCGTTGAGCGCGCGAGCCTTCGTGACTTCCGTATCAAAACATCCGAACAGGGTCTCTCCGGCATCGCGGAGCGTATTCTGCGCCGTCAAGCGCAACCTCAAGCAAACGACGCCGATATAAATGCGATGGCGCTCGATATTGTTGAATTGATGAATGGGTTTTCCGTTGGTGTGATGGATGCCTCTCAAATTCGGATCGAGGATAAAAAATCTGGTGATTATTCGAAGATCAATCATGCAATTTATGAAGGCGAAGCGAACGGAAAGCCGCAACATATTCGCATGGATGGATTTGAAGGTGCCTTCACAGGAAGCCGCATCCGGGTCGGCAGTTTCGAACAATCGGGATTTTCATTTGTTCCTGTATATGAGAGCGTGAAAACATTTGCCTCTAAACCGAATGCAAATTTCGCTGACGCCGACCCCATCGCGTTCATTCCGGTGATTGGTAAATTCGAAATCCGCGATGTCACGATTGACACGACAGATGTTCCTCCCGTTCATGCGGGTTTAAGATCCATGGTTCTAGCGGTCGAAAATCCGAATGGTGGCGTTCCAAAAGCGATCGAACTTACATTTGATGGTTTGTTTGGTCCCATCCCCTCAGACAGCAATGAGCCGATGATCGACAGTCTCATTGCGCTTGGGTATCGCGATGTCAGTCTTTCAGGCACGCTCCGTTTGGCGATTGATGAAAAAGCCAAAATGTTCAAATCCGAAACGCTGCTCACCGGTGAGAATATGGGAACAGTGGGCGCGACCGCCAATCTCATCAATGTGCCCGTTGATCTTTTGATGCGCAATCCTACAGCGGCTTTAATCGCCTTCGCCGGCGCGCGCATAAAAGATCTTTCAGTAACGATTGAAAATCGCGGGCTCGCAGATCGCCTTATCGATCAAGATGCGATCAAGACAAAAAGATCGCCCCAAGAAGTACGAAAAAACTATGCCGCCGCGGCCTCCGCAAGTTTGCAAATCTATCTTGGCATGTCGCCGAACGCGAAAGCACTAACGCAATCGCTTGCGAAATTTATTGATAAGCCAACAAGGCTCTCAATCACCGCAAAAGCCAAAAATCCAGATGGCGTCGCTTTGGCGGAAGGCGCAACAGCCGAAAGCCCCGCGCAAGTCCTTGAGGCTTTTGATCTGATGATCTCGCAAAACTAAGTTCACACCAATTTCAATTGCGGCGTATCAACGGCCTGCGCTTCGACAACAGCGAGCGCCGTCATATTCACAACCCCTCGGGCTGTAACCGATGTTGTGAGAATATGTGCGGGCTTGGCTGTGCCGATCAGAATGGGGCCCACCGGCAAAGCGTCCGCAAGAACCTTGATCAATTGATAGGCGATATTCGCCGCGTCAAGATTAGGCATGATCAAAACATTCGCATCACCTGCAATATGGCTGTCGGGCAACCGCTTTGAGCGAAGCGTTTGAACGAGCGCGGTATCGGCTTGCATTTCGCCATCAACTTCAAGATCGGGATCAATCTTTCGAATATAATCAAGCGCGATCCGCATTTTTTGCGCGGATTTCGCATCCGAGTCCCCAAAATCAGAATGCGATACAAGGGCAATCTTCGGCGTTATCCCGAAGCGCGACACATGGTTGGCTGAAAGAATGGCAATATCGGCAATATCTTCAGCGCTTGGCTCTTGCGTCACATGCGTATCGGCGAGAAAAAAATTCCCTTTTGATGTGATCATCAAGGTCATTGCAGAAAGATCACGCACTCCTTCACGTAAGCCAATAATATCACGAATATTGCGAAGCTTCGAATGGAAACGCCCTTCAAGACCCGCGATCATCGCATCGGCGTCTCCGCGCATCACGGCAACTGCCGCAATGACCGTTGAATTTGTGCGCACCAGCGTACGCGCTGCATCGGGGGCCACACCTTTTCGGCCTACCCGTTCGATCAAAGTTGCAACATAATCACGATAGCGCGGATCATCTTCGGGATTAATCACTTCGACATCACGACCTGGGCGGATCGACAAACCATAACGCTGACAGCGCGTCTCGATCACAGAAGGACGGCCAATCAATATCGGAACCGCAAAGCCTTCTTCTTTGGCAATTTGCGCGGCGCGCAACACGCGCTCATCTTCGCCATCCGCATAGATCACGCGTTTGGGTGCCGCTTTTGCCTGTTCGAAAATCGGCTTCATGATGAAGCCTGAGCGGAACACAAAGCCTGAAAGTTTTTCTTCATAGGCTTTGAAATCGGTAATCGGTCGGCGCGCGACACCTGAAGCGATCGCCGCTTTCGCGACCGCTGGTGCAATGCGTAAAATCAAACGCGGATCAAAAGGTGAAGGGATAAGAGATTCCGCTCCAAAGGTCTTCACATCACCGCCATAGGCGCGCGCTGCCACTTCGGATGGCGCTTCACGCGCAAGCCGCGCGATTGCCGCAACAGCGGCGAGTTTCATTTCCTCATTGATCGTTGTGGCACTCACATCAAGCGCCCCACGGAAAATATAAGGGAAGCACAAAACATTATTCACTTGATTGGGATAATCTGAACGACCTGTACACATCATGGCATCGGGGCGTACTGCACGCGCCTCCTCCGGCATGATTTCCGGATTGGGATTGGCAAGTGCCAAGATCAAAGGCCGCTCAGCCATACGTTTAACCATATCCGGCTTCAACACACCGCCAGCAGACAAACCCAAAAACACGTCCGCACCATCAATCACATCATTCAAAACGCGTTTGTCTGATTTTTGCGCGAAGACAGATTTCCACGGATCCATGAGTTTCTCACGACCCTCATAGACAACACCTTCGAGATCTGTGACCCAGATATTCTCGCGCTTCGCACCAAGTGAAACGAGAAGATTAAGACATGCTAGCGCCGCAGCGCCCGCGCCCGATGCGACGATTTTAACATCGGACAAACGCTTGTTTGAAAGATCAACC
>RFZR01000104.1 GCA_009920595.1 Alphaproteobacteria bacterium
ACATCCTTGGCACTCACACGGCGCAGAATTGCCTTTACACGCTCAACAAGCAGGCGCTGCGAAAAGGGTTTGCGGATAAAATCATCGGCCCCCATTTTGAGACCGAAGAGTTCGTCAATCTCTTCATCCTTGGAGGTCAGAAAAATAACCGGCAAATCGGATTTCTGCCGCAAGCGGCGCAAGAGTTCCATCCCGTCCATACGCGGCATCTTGATGTCGAAGATCGCTAAATCCGGTGGCGATTGCTTCAAGCCTTCAAGCGCGGCCGCGCCATCCGTATAGGTTTGAACGCGATAACCTTCGGCCTCAAGAGCAATCGAGACAGAGGTCAGAATGTTGCGGTCATCATCGACCAAAGCGATTGTCGGCATAAGGCACTCCGGAAAACGGGGTTTATATTTAGCGCCGATCCTAGAACATAGCGAGGCCAAATTGTGGCAAAGCTCTCGATTGGCGGCGTTAAGTCTTCGGTTTCGGCTTGACGAAGCTCTTGTTCATTGTTTGTTTCGCTTTCATGAACACGACACCGGCAAAACCCTTTGATCCCGTCCGCGATGCCAATGAAGAGGCGCTTCGCACAGCGCATCATTTGTTGAAAGACACGCGCTTCGCCTCGCTCGCCACGCTTGATGCGGATGGTCATCCTTTCGCGAGCCTTGTGAGTTTTGCGCTTGATCGTGCAGGCGCGCCCTTTCTGTTTGTGTCGCGGCTTTCTGCGCACACGCAACATCTGCTCGCCAATCCGCGCGCGGCTTTGCTCGTGGGAGAACCCGGCAAAGGCGATCCGCTCGCTCACGCCCGCATGACGGTTCAATGTCAGGCTGAGCCCGTGCCAAAAGACAGCGATGATGTGATTCTTTTGAAAACGCTCTATCTCGCGCGCCATCCGAAAGCGCAGCTTTATGCCGATTTTCCGGATTTCATTTTCATTCGTTTGAAGCCGCTTGGTGCGTCCTTGAATGGCGGCTTTGGTAAGGCCTTTCGTCTCACCGCGGATGAAGTGAAGCCGAAATAGCGCATTGAAACAGCGCGATGATCAGATCGATTGATTATAAGCGCCGACTTCGGGGCTTTGACGGATTAATGCGTCAATCGCCTTGAACATTGCGCGCATGCGCGCTTCGGACACGGGACTCTCGCACACAACAACCAGTTCAGGCTTGTTGGAAGACGCACGCACAAGGCCCCATGTGCCATCTTCATTGGTGACGCGCACGCCATTGACGGTGACAACATCGCGGATTTTTTGATCGGCGAAAGCTGCATTTGATTTTGCAAGTGCTTGAATATCAGCAGTAACACGCTCAACAACGCCGTATTTTACTTCATCAGCACAATGAGGGGACATTGTCGGTGTACCCCATGTTTTGGGCAAAGCGCGATAAAGATCCGCCATGCTTTTGTCAGGATTGCGATCAAGCATATCAAGCACCGCAATCGCGGTGACAAGTCCGTCATCATAACCGCGACCAACTGGTGTATTAAAGAAGAAATGGCCCGACTTTTCAAATCCCGCAAGTGCCTTTAGATCCGCAACACGGCGTTTGATATAAGAATGGCCCGTCTTCCAATAATCAGTTTTCGCACCCTGTGCTTGTAGAACCGGATCGGTCATAAAAAGACCTGTCGATTTCACATCGACGACAAATTGCGCGTTCTTGTGAATCGAAGACAAATCACGTGCCAGCATAACCCCGATTTTATCGGCAAAAATTTCATGGCCTTCATCATCAACCACACCGCAGCGGTCACCATCGCCATCAAAGCCTAAAGCGACATCGGCTTTGTGCTCTTTGACCGCATGCGCCATTGCATGAAGCATTTCCATATCTTCAGGATTGGGATTGTAGCGCGGGAAAGAGTGATCAAGTTCCGCATCAAGCGGGATCACATCAACGCCAAGTTTTGAAAGAATGTCGGGCGCGAAGGCGCCTGCGGTACCGTTCCCGCAGGCTGCAATCACTTTCATCTTGCGTTTGTAAGGCGTGCGCTTGGTAAGATCAGCGATATAACGATCCGCAAAATTCTCGACATAATGATAAGTGCCACCGGCATACGCTTGACCAAGACCGTTCAAAACGATCTCTTTCAAACGCGACATTTCATCAGGACCGAATGTAACAGGGCGTTGTGCACCCATTTTCACACCGGTCCAGCCATTGTCATTATGTGACGCTGTGACCATCGCCACGCACGGAACATCTAATTCAAATTGCGCGAAATAGGCCATGGGCGACATCGCCAGACCAATATCGTGGACAGTGCAGCCGGACGCCAAGAGCCCATTGATCAGAGCCATTTTGATCGATGCCGAATAACCGCGATAATCATGACCCGTCACGATTTCAGGCTTCACGCCCATCTCGCGGATCAGCGTGCCAAGGCCGAGACCGAGCGCTTGCACGCCCATAAGGTTCAATTCTTTTTCAAAGAGCCAGCGCGCGTCATATTCGCGAAACCCCGTAGGTTTTACGAGCGGCGTTGTTTCATAAGCGTAAGTATTTGGCGTGAGCGCCGATGCGGGTTTCGGAAACATGGAAATTTCTCACTCGAGGGGCGAGGCAACGCGTTAAGCGTTCCAGTGTTTGAGTTTGGCAGCAATGTCAATGGATGAAGGCAGACTTGGTTGCGCGCCCGCCTTTGTGCAAGTGAGACTGCCCGCGGCAACACCGTGGGCAAGCGCGCTTGTAAATCCAAAACCACGATCAAGAGCTGCGGCAAAGGCTCCGCAAAACGCATCACCCGCTGCCGTTGTATCAACAACGTCGATGGGAAACGCAGGAATGTGCCGTCTCACACCATCGGTCCACCCCACCGCGCCTTCTGCGCCAAGTGTGACGATGGTTGTGAGCTTACGTTTTTCCGCAATCATACGGGCGTGGGTTTCGGGCGTATCTGAGGGAAAGCCCATACCGTGCGCCACCACGGCCGCTTCATGTTCATTCATGATGAGCACATCGATGAGCGCGGCAAGCTCATCAGCAATCACGCCTGCGGGTGCGACATTCAAAATAATACGGGCGCCTTTTTCTTTCGCGATCTGCGCAGCCGTGATTTGCTCACGTTCAGGCACCTCGCGTTGCATGAGCAAAATGTCCTTTTCACCGATTGTGAGTTTTGAAAGCGATGACGCTTGCGCCTTTGCATTCGCGCCCGATGCGACGGTGATCGCGTTTTCACCTTTTGCATCGACCGTGATGAAAGCCGCACCCGTTGGCGCATCAACCGCTTCGGTTGCCGAGAGATCAACACCGTCATTCTTCAAAAGTGCAAGACCAATCTCAGCAAAAGGATCGCGTCCCACGGCGCCTGCGAGCGCAACCGCTGCGCCGGCACGTCTTGCCGCAAGCGCTTGATTGGCCCCTTTGCCACCGGGGATCACATCGTAACCAGGCCCCAACACGGTTTCGCCCGGACGCGGAATCGCTTCAACCCGCGTGACAAAATCAACATTCACGGAACCGAACACAATGATCATGCTTTTGTCTTTCGATAGGCAGCAATAAACCGTGCCGCACGCGCCTTGATTTCAGCTGCATCGACACCCGGCGAGAAGAGTGATGAGCCTAAGCCATAACCTTTCAGCGGCGTTGATGCATAAGAGGCAAAGCTTGTTTCATTCACGCCGCCCACGAGCACCATGCGTGTTGATTTTGGTAGCACGGCAGAAAGCGCTTTCACGCCTTGCGGTGACATCAATTCACCGGGGAAGAGTTTCAACATATGCGCGCCCGCATCAAGCGCGCTCATCGCTTCCGTCGGTGTGAAGACACCCGGCGCAGAGATCAGGCCTTCAGATGCCGCATGTGCAATCACATCCGGATTGGCATTGGGGGACACAATCAATGTGCCGCCTGCATCTATCACCTGATCCACTTCGGTGCGGCGATAGACGGTGCCTGCGCCGACTATCGCGCGGCCTTCAAGCGCTTTTGCAAGACGAGCGATGCTTTTGAAAGGATCAGGTGAATTCAAAGGCACTTCGAGAATCGTAATGCCCCCTTCAACAAGAGCTTCTCCAATCGACACCGCTTCTTCGGGATGTAGCCCGCGTAAAATCGCAATCAGCGGGCATTCAGCAAAGACTTTGTCGAAATGGTCGAGCACCGTCATGCGGGAATCATCCTTTTGGACGTAAATGATAAAGACCTTTGATGAAGGCGGTTTCAGGCGACATCACCGTGCAGTCAAGATTTTTCGCATGAAGCGCTTTTTTGTAATTTTCCGCAATCACACCTTCGGCAATCAGCGTGATCGCTTTGCTTTGTGGGTAAAGCGCAACAGCATTGAGAATTTCTGAACCGATTAAAAGGCCTGAAAGAAAAGGCGCCACTTCTTCGCCTGTCATATCACCAAGCAGCACAGATGTGCGTGCCGAGAAGGCTTGATGCGTAAGACCACCGCCACGCTCTGCCGCGCGCAAACCTTTTTCAAATCCTGACGGGTGATCAGGCTCTTTGCGCAAGGCGCTTAAAATCGTGTGGCCTAAAAGTGTTGCATAAAATTCACCCGTCATGAAAGTTGAAAAGCCTTTCATGAGTCCCTTTTCAATGCGGATCCATTTCGAATGTGTGCCGGGTAAAATCACAACGCCATCGTGAAGCCCTGTACCAAGAGCGAGTGTTTCTTCACCGCGCAACACATCGGGGGCGCCTGTTTCATCACGCGTTGAAAGACCCGGCACAATATGCGCAATGCGGCCATTGCCAATATCAATCGGCATCATCGCTTGTGAAAGATCAGACGACGATGCAGGGCAGGCGCGATAGGGCGCTTCCACCCAGCCATTGCGACTGCCCACCATGCCCGCCATTAACACGGGGATATTTGGATCGCGCGCAAGCCACATGCCACAGCGGATCGCGAGCACGGCCGGAAAGCCGCCGGGCTTGACCGCCATGATGCCATCATCGCTTGAGATGCGTTCAATCACCGCGCCTGTTTCATCGATGAGATAGGCGCGAAAACGCGTCGTTCCCCAATCAATGCCAACAAGCGCGGGTTTGGTCATGGGTTTATGAAATCAGATCCAGCCGCCATCAACGACATATTGCTGATTGGTGCAGGCGCTTGCTTCATCGGAAGCAAGGAACACGGTCACTTTCGCAATATCGGCCGGTACGAGTTTACGTTTCAAGCACTGGCGATTCATCAATTCCTTTTCACCTTCCGGTGTGAGCCAGAGCGAGATTTGCCGCTCGGTCATGATCCAGCCCGGCGCAATCGCCATGCAGCGGATGTTGAATTGCCCAAAGTCGCGCGCGAGCGAACGTGTCAAACCGAGCACGGCTGATTTCGCAGCGGTGTAAGCGGCCATGCCACCTTGGCCCACCATCCATGAGGTGGAGCCGAAATTCAAAATCACACCATGATTGGCGGCCTTCATATCTTCAATCACCGCCTGCGCGCAGAAGAATTGATGTTTGATGTTTACCGCGAAGCGATCATCCCAGTAATCCGATGTCACCTCTTCCATCTTGTGGCGTTGGTCATGCGCCGCATTATTCACAAGCACAGTGATCGGGCCAACGACTTTGCGCGCTTTGGCAATCGAGTCTTTCAGCGCGGCGATATTCGTCAAATCGCAGTGTTCAAAATGAACGGTCCAGCCTTTGGCTGCGCAATCGGCGACGACTTTTTTCGAGGCTTCCGCATTGATGTCGATAAAGGCGACTTTGGCTTTTTGCCGCGCGAAATGATGGACGATGGATTCGCCGATGCCGCTGCCACCACCCGTAATCAAAACGCCTTTGCCTTCAAGGTCCGGATAAATTGCGCCTTTGATCTCGGTCATAAAAGTCTCCCTGACATTTTCAGTATGGCTTGATGTCTGATGCCATGCCGCAAGGGCGGCTGTAAAGGCGCGCGGTTCAGTCGCCGCGTGTGCTCCATTGAAGGCTGCGAACAGAGGCTTTATGGTCGGTTTTTATGACAGCTCCTTCCTTTAATCCGGTTCTTTCCGGCCTCCCGACCACCATTTTCGAAACCATGTCGAAACGCGCGCGGGAAACCGGCGCGATCAATCTCGGCCAAGGTTTCCCCGACGGGCCCGGCCCGCGCGATGTGCTCGAAAAAGCCGCCGACGCGGTGATCAATGGCTGGAACCAATATCCGCCCATGCCCGGCCTCACCGAATTGCGGCAGGCGGTTGCCACCCATTATGCCGCGCATCAGGGCGTGAGCCTCGATTGGGAACAGGAGGTGATGGTCACCTCCGGCGCGACCGAGG
>RFZR01000105.1 GCA_009920595.1 Alphaproteobacteria bacterium
GAAACCGAACGCATGGCCCGCGCTGTCGCAGAAGGCGCTTTGGAGGCCGCCCGCAAAGAGCGCAGCGCACTCCAACGCGAGCTTATCCGCTCGGAAGGCGCGCCGCGGATTACGGAAGTGGCCGACACGGTCCTCGACCTCTCGGGCAAGCTCACGCCGTCCTCGCAAAGTGCGGATGGCACGACCGGCTAATAGAGCGTCCGGTTTCAGGGTTCCGAGAAATAATCCCGCAATCCCCAGGCTCAGTCGGGGGCGACAAAAAAATTGTCGTGAACAGTCCTTGGCCTCTTAACAAATCGGCAGGATTTACTGCATAAACTTCCCCGAAGTTTTGGTCTCACGATCTTTTGTTTGGCCCATGTATTCTGTTTCTGAAAAGCGTCGTCGTAGCGGTCGCATTTATTACGTGGTTTATCTTGGAAGCCGCGTCGTCTTAATGACTTATCATCGGCACACCGCCATGGCCTATCTCGAACTCAATCAACAGGCTGAAACATCCGCCGCCTAACGCGCCTTTGTCATTTCGGCGCTTCCAACCGCGGTTGCTTTTTGACAGCGCTCGGCTTCTTATAGGCGCCAATTTATTAAAAATCGAAAGGAGCCGCCAATGTCCAAAGCCTATGTGATTTCTTGCTATCGCGAGGTCAAAGATCCTGAGCGGCTTCAGGCCTATGCCAAACTCGCGGGCCCCGCGATCATTGCGGGAGGCGGTACATTCCTCGCCCGTGGCACGGCAGCACGAGCGATGGAACAAGGCGTCAAAGACCGCACCGTCATCATTGAATTTGAGTCGCTTGAAAAAGCGATGGCGGTCTATGACACGCCCGCTTACCAAGAAGCGTTGCGCGCTTTGGGGCCTGATGCGGTCAATCGCGATATGCGCGTTGTTGAAGGCGTCTAACCGCCTTCACAGATCATTGCGCGAGCACGGTGATGCTGATGCGGCGATTACGCGGATCAAGCGGATTGTCGGGATAATAAGCTTCACGGTCGGCCACGCCTTCAATTTTGACAAAGCGTTTTTCATCGATGCTTTGTTCAATCAAAAAGCGGCGTGTTGAATCCGCACGTTGCGCTGACAAGCGCCAATTATTCATTTTGTCATTCTGGTTATAACCAAAGCCATCTGTATGGCCGCGAATGGCCACTTTATTCGGCAGATCTTTGATTGATGCCGCAACGCCCGCCATCAACTCTTGCGCCTTAGGCAAGAAATTGGTTGTGCCAATCGCAAACATGGCAAAATCAGCCTGGTCGATGATTTCAATGCGCAAGCCCTCTTTGTCACGCACAAATTTCATCTGGCTCGCAATTTTCTTCAAATCAGGGTTCTGCTCGAAAGCGGCTTTCACATCTTTTTCAATCTTCTCAAAAGTCTGAGCGTCAGCCTGCGCAGCAGCGGCTTTCTTTTGCTCCTCGCTCATCTCTTTGCCGTCACCGGCTTTTGTATCTTTTCCGTCTGCTGGTTTATCGGCTTTGCCTTCGCCTTCAGCGTCACCGGTCTTTGCAAGACCCCCTTTGTTTTGATTTTCAGCAGTCTTTACGCCTGAACCTTCATCCTGTGTTGAGCCACCCGCTTTCTTACCTTCGGTCGAACCGGATTTACCGACCTCTTCATCATTTTGGTCGGTTCGCGTTTGAACACCTTCTGGTGCTTTGTTGCGATCCGTTGATTCTGTTGACGCAACCGGGACAACAGTTTGCAACGTACTGTTCGCAACGGCGGCTTCCGGAAAGCCGTCACGTTCACTCGGCACATGACCTGCCATAAATCCGCTGGTGCCCGTTTGGTCACTCAATTGCAAAAGACTGGTCTTCTGTCTGAAATACTCACCAATACCTTTGCGACGCTCGGCATTGGTTGAACCCAACAACCACATCAACAAAAAGAACGCCATCATTGCAGTCATCATGTCAGCGAGCGCGATCTTCCAAGCGCCACCGTGACCGCCACCATGACCGCCGGCAATCTTTTTGATGATGATTTCTGGTTTCTGTTCGCCTTCCGGCTTATCGCTCACTGTATCGCTCCCGTAAGGTTAGGAGCCGCTTTTTCGCCGTCCCGGAATAAGAGTGTCATACTAATGCGCCGGTTACGAATATCGAGGGCATCTTTCGGATTATAAGGCTCAGTATCGGCAACGCCTTCAACGCGCGCGATCTGCCCTTCAGGGACGCCTGCTTTTTGCAACAATTGTCGCGTGCTTTCAGCGCGTTCGGCTGAAAGCAACCAATTATTCATCTCGCTATCAAGCGCATAAGCAAGACTATCGGTGTGGCCGCGAATAACAACTTGATTGGGTAGCTCGGAAATCGCTTTAGCCAATTCGCCAATCAGAGCGGAGGCGCGCGGCAAGACGCGCGTTGTCCCGACGGAGAACATTGAGAAATCGGCCTTATCCACGATCTCGATACGCAAACCATCTTTGACTTTTACGAATTGAACTTGATCTGCAATTTTTGAAAGCGTTGCGTCTTTAGAAAGCGCTTCTGATACCTGTGCCTGTAAAGCGTCGAAGTTTTTCTGATCGACTTCAGCCGCAGCTTTCTTTGCTGCATCATCAGAAACGCCGCCTGCACTTTTCGTTGATGCACTTTCTCCCCGTTTAGGTTGGCCTTCTTGAACGGTCGCATCAGAACCTTGTGCGCCCAATTCAGCATCATCAACCACACCGCCCTCAGCCGGACCTTTCGCCATACCGGCGCGGCCTTCGCCTTCTTTGCTTTTACCATCGGGCGATTGTGAACCGGCAGGGCCTTCATCACGATCATTGCCGCCAGTGGCTTGAGTTGGCGGCATGACATTCGCAACACTTGTTTGATTGATCGAGTCCGGCAACCCTTCAGGGCTGATCATCGAACGACCACCAAAGACGCCATTCGAGCCCGCATTATTGCCCATCTTCAAAAGGGGCGTCTGCTTGAAATAATCAGCAATCGATTTGCGCGCGTCCGTGTTTGTTGATCCAAGCAACCACATCAACAAAAAGAATGCCATCATCGCGGTCATCATATCCGCAAGCGCGATCTTCCATGCGCCGCCATGACCGCCGCCATGTCCGCCAATATGTTTTTTGATAATGATCGGAGCCGGCTTTTCGCTTTCGCCAGCCGACTCCTTATCTTTATCTTTATCGGCTTCCTTTTTGGCGGCCATTTTTCATGCGCCTTTGATTACTTACCGCGCAGGCCGTCGAAGACTTCGCCGAAATCAGGCTTGTTCGCGTGGCTTGAAATACCAGCGCGTGCAGCTTCGATCACGAGCGGCTGCGGGTGACCATGAAGTGTTGCAACGATCAATTGCTTCACGACGAGATAGATCTCGCTATCCTCGTCGATGACTTGTTTCAAACGATTGCCAAGCGGCTCAATCACGCCATAGGCCAACAACACGCCCATAAATGTTCCGACGAGCGCTGAACCGATGAGCGCGCCAAGAACGGCGGGCGGTTGATCGATCGCACCCATGGTTTTCACGACGCCCAACACGCACGCAACAATCCCGAGCGCCGGGCAAGCACCTGCGGTTGAGGCCAACGCTTCAACCGGTTTCATTTCATGGTGATGATGCGCTTTCAACGCCGTATCAAGCACTTCTTCAACCGCATAAGGATTAAGGTTGCCCGATGAGATGACCATCAAACGGATCGTATCCGTAATCATATGGATCAGGGTGTGATCCTTCATAAGCTTCGGATATTCGCCAAAAATCGGACTGCCTTCCGGGCTCTCCACGTGAGATTCGAGCGCAACGGGGCCATCCACACGAAGAATTTTCAAAAGCTTCGACACGAGAAAAATTGTATCGAGATAATCCTGTTTTTTATATTGCGGGCCCTTAAACACTTTACCCAAACCGCCGGCGACACCTTTAATCGTGTCCATACCATTGCCGACGAGCATAGCGCCTACCGCCGCCCCCCCAATGGTGGCAAGCTCCGATGGTGCTGCGTGGATAATCGGTTCAAGATTACCACCGTGCAAAACGAACACGCCGAACACACAGCCCATAACGACCACAAGGCCGACAATACTAAACATATAGAGCCCCACTTTACCCGGAAACTGACTTCGACAGGTTAATCCTGCCGACCAACCGACGCACAACCATAGGCCATACGCACTTCTCCAGCGCAACCTTTACAAGAATTATGCCATTATTGTGATAAGTCCAGCGCCAGCATGTCTATGCCAGGCGAGAAACCTGAGGGTCTCGACCCAATCACACCGCCGGAGGCGCCTCTTTCGGCATGATCAGCTCGAAAATAGGCTGGAATTCCTCTTCCTCGGCCGGCGTCCAAGTCTCAGGCTTCAAAGGCGAGGTGTTCGCGCGCATGCCATAGACATAAACCAAAAGCGCTTTGGAGGCTTTATAGACGCGCAGCTTGTCATAGTCCTGACCTTTGAGAAGGCTGCGGAAAAGCGGCTTCTTGTTCCGCTTTGTCTGCAAATTCTCATAGTTACAGATGTAGTACTGATAGGACTCGAGCAGCAAATCAACATCCGAGATTTCAACGGACGCAATGAATTTAAGCGTATTCTCGATGTAACGGATGATGTCTTCGGTCAGTTCGGCGGTGTTGTAGAGCGGATCAAGCGCGTTGGCATAGATCGCCGCGATGTCTTCGGCCTGCGCGTCAATCGCCAAAAATTTTCTCACCGCCTGCACCGCAGTCAGTTCGAAAACATATTGCGGAGGGGTGTTGCCGACGGCCGCCATTCAAAATTCCGAACAATGCCCTAGCCGGGCGGCTTCCCTGATCTAAACTTCTCGATCCACGCGGCAGCCCGATCTTGGGCTTTTGCGGCATCCGTTATCGGTAGCTTCTTGGTTAACTCATCGCGACGTTTGCGCGCAGAGGTATCGCCAATTGCAACCGCAAGACTAGCCCAATAATACTCTTCAACCGGATTTTCAAATCCGAAGTCCGGAGAATAGCTCTTTGCCATCGCAAAAAGTGCAGGATTAAATCCAGATTCGGCATTTTTCTGGAGTCTTTGACGGGACCAATCAAGAACTTTGGGCCAATTTGGCGCGTCGACGGTCGGTAATATAATTTTACGCGCGGCAAAGGCCTTTTCATGACCTGAAAGGGCTGCAAGCGTCGTCCACCGCAAGGCTTCAAGATAGTTCTGCGTCAAACCGACGCCATGCCAGAAGAAGACCCCTAAGCGGAATTGCACTTCAACATTACCGGCTTCCGCTGCCTCACGCGCGACTTTGACCGCATTGTCGAAGTCTTTGGCAAGAATCATTTCATCTAGGCGCGCCACCGGATCATCGGACGCGCGCGCCAGATTCGGCAGAAAGCCGAGCCCCGCCACAAAGACCACCACTAAAACCCATCTCAACATCACGCCACGCAACCTAAAAACTGAATTTCATCCGAATCTCAGCATAAAGAGTGCCAGTTTGAAGCGGAAGGGAAAAAGGTCACCGAAGATAAAGGGATTGGGCCGGAGCGCTCCTTTAATTGTCAATCATGCGCATCATAACGTCAGGGCGACTTTTGAAGTGTCGCACCCGTGCTGGCGAGGCTAACACCACTCGCCGTCGCGGTTTGCGAAGGCGAAACGGATGACGCGCCAGCGCCCGCCGCGGCGTCACCTGAAGCCGCGGCTTGAGCAGGTGCGCTTTTCGACGGGCCAGCAGACTGTGCGGTCGATTGTGCTTCAGCACCCGCTCCGGCCGCCAAAGTCCCAGAACCCGTCGCGGCCCCACCAGTCGCACTTGCAGTTGCTGCTGCGGTTGATGGCGTTGAAGGCGCATTTTTTAGATTTGATGAAGCTGCGGTGTTCCCATTTGGCACGGAAGCTTCAAGAGCGCTGGGTGAAGTGGTTTGTTTTGCAGGCTCCGCCGAAGCTGGTGTTACTTTTTCTTTTTGCATTTCGTGAGTCTGCTCTTTGCCATGAGCATCTTTAGACGGCTCTCCATTTTGCTTGGTGTCTGCAGATTTCTTTTGATCTGCACCTTGGTGAGATTGCTCAGACAGAGTCGATTTATTTTTCTCAACGTGATCGACTGATTGATTTGAAATTGAAGAAGCTTTTGTGTCCGTTGTGCTTGTTCCTTGGGCAACCGTTTCAGCATGAACCGGTGGAGTGGTTACAGGCGTCACACTGCTATTTTGCGGAGGCACTGGCGACGAAACCGCAGACACAGCAACAGTCTGTGTCGGTTGTTCGATTTTTTTATCCGCCGTATTTTGTTGTTGTGG
>RFZR01000106.1 GCA_009920595.1 Alphaproteobacteria bacterium
TCTTTGAGGGAAACAAAACTATTCACATAAAGAATTTTATGCATGGTCGAGATATTGACCTTGGCACAGCCGCCAGAAATGCAACGGTGAAATTGATCTTCCGTCAAACCGGTTCCCCCATGAAGCGCAATCGGAATCGAAATCTGATCTGTAATGCGCTTCAAAAGATCATAGGCGATTTTGGGTTCGCCCTTATACATACCATGCGCCGTACCGATTGCCGGCGCAAAGACAGCAAGATTGGGCATATCACGAACAAAGCGAATGCATTCATCGAAATTTGCGAGTCGCGCTTCATCTTCATTGACATGTTTATCATCTTCAACACCGCCAATGGCGCCGATTTCAGCTTCAAGACCCACACCGGCTTCTTCCGTCATGTGATAGGCCTTCAAGGACTTTTCTAGATTCTCTGCGAAGGGCAAAGATGATCCATCGAACATCACGGAGGTCCATCCCGCATCGATGCAGCGTCTCAAAACCTCGAAATCCGTGCAATGATCAAGATGAAGAGCCACTGGCACATCAACCGTTGAAGCGAGATCACGAACCCAATGGGCGATGGGCGTATATCCCCAATGTTTGACGGTCTTCACCGACACTTGGACGATCACCGGCGCGTTTAATTCTTGTGCGCCCTCAACAATGGCGCGCGCGCTGTTGTAATCGATCATATTATAAGCTGCGATACCGTAACCTTGCGCTCTTGCGCGTTTAAGCATCGGCCCCATCGTTACAAGTGCCATCGGATGAGATCCTTTATGTCAAAGAAATAAATTGATGGATGTCCATCTAAGATAAAGAGAAGCGGGGCGCATAGATCCGCCCCGCTCAATCAACACGAAAAAATCAAATCGTTGTTTCAGCGACATATTTCGGATGGAAGAGGCGTGTCTTGCCAGCCGCTTTTGCTTCGCGATCAAATACAGTGCCGTTTGGAGCCGAAACGATTTCCAATTGCTGACCCCATGGCGCCATGAAATAACACCAAGTCAAACCAAGATTAGGTCCATCGGTGTAAGAGGTGGGCTCGCCCAACACTTTGACGCCATTGTCTTTAAGGAATTTGATCGCCGCATCCATATCATCGACATAGAAAGCGAGATGATGCCCGCCAATATCGCTATTTTTAGGGGGGATCTTGACCTGATCGGGCGCTTCATATTGGAACACTTCAAGATTGGTTCCATTGCCGCAGCGCATATAACGGAATTCCTTAATCACGCAACGAGGATCAACATTGAGATGATCCTTCATCCAATTGCCTTCCCCTCTGAAATCCTTTGCGGCCGTATAAAGCGTTTCGGCACCAAGAATTTTTTCAAAGAAATCGCAGGCTTCGTTGATATCGGGAACGGTAAAACCGATATGTTCCATTCCGCGCATGCCAGGAATTGCCATTTTAGTCTCTCCAGTTTGTATCAGTTATACTTCAATGAGAAATCGTGAAGTGCTTTATACTGCCCAGCATTGGCCATCGCTTCATAGAAGCCGCGATAGATTTTATGCTGATCTTGATAAAGCGCCCTCAAATTCTTATTCGGCGTAAATTCGCCTTCAACTTTCACCATCGCATTGACGGCGTCTTCAATCGAAGAAAATTCACCTGAACCAAACGCACCGAGAATGGCGGCACCCAAAACCGTACATTCACGTTCGCGCGTAACTTTTGCAGGCTTACCGATGATGTCCGTCATGATCTGCACAAAGCCATTTGACTTCGTACCGCCTCCCGTCAAACGGAAATCGGTAATGCCGCCGTCGATATCGCTATCAAATGAATCAACCACCATGCGCATTTCATGAGCGCAACCTTCAAGCAATGCGCGGATCAAATCAGCGCGATGATGATAGAGGCCAAGACCCAAAAAGCCACCACGCGAATGCGCGTCATAATAGGGCGTCACTTGGCTCGCCATAAAGGAATGGAACATCACGCCATTCGCGCCGGGCTTTGAGAGTGCCGCATGTTCAACCATCACGGAATAAGGCGAACGACCTGAGCGTTGACCTTCATCAAGCTCGTTGCGACCTAATTGATCACGCCACCAGCGCAAACATGCGCCAAGACTGAAAGCACCACCTTCAATATCCCATGCGCCTGGCACACCATGGCCGCCCCACCAGAGATTGCGGCCTTTGATGCGATCAAGACTATCAAGATGCGCAACCATCACACCCGATGTGCCGACTGTGAATTCAGCCATTCCCTGCTTGATCACACCGGCACCAATTGCCGCGCATTGCTGATCACCAGCGCCACGGCATAATGTAATACCTTCCGGTAAACCCGTTTCGGCAGCGGCAGCCTTTGAAAGTTTGCCCGCAATTCCCGAAGGTTGCTTCACCGGCGGCAAACGATCGCGATCGATGCCACATAGTTTTAAAATCCGATCGCTCCAATCAAGCGCACGAATATCCATCATCCCATTCAAGGTGAGTGAAGCGGGATCAGTTGCCCAGTCTTCAGCACCCAAACGATGCAAGAAATATTCTTGGCCATTGGCGAACCACCGCGCTTTTTCGAAAGTCTTCGGATCATGATCGCGCATCCACGCAATCTTCGCAGCAGACCACAGCGGGCTTAATTGCATACCCGTATGGGCTTGATGGTCTTCTGGTGAAATCGATTGTGCAAAGATCTGCTGATACTCAAGCGCACGTCCGCAATTCCAAACCCATGAATTGCCGAGTGGCTTTTTATCAGCGTCGAGCGCGGCAAAAGTACCGCGCTGGCTTGAAAGGCCGACCGACCGATAGGCTTCTTTTGGAAGATCGGCCATAGCCACGGCTTTGCGCGACGCTCCGCAAATGCCTTTCCACACGGCTTCAAGATCTTGTTCATTCCATCCCGGATTGGGGGCAATGCAGGGGTATTCTTCATAACCCTGACCTATTGATTTGCCATGTTCATCGAACACCATAACGGTGCAACCGGTGGTGCCCGCATCGATACCCACAAAAGCGCGAATGGTTTTTGACATAATCCCCTCCCTAACGTCTTGCCACTACAAAGTCGGCAAGCCTGCCAACCATGTTGACAAGAGCGACAAGAACAATTTGCGATGATGTGTTTCTTCCCGTGTGAGGGAGAGTAAAAGCTTTTCCTTGCGAGCGATGACATCTTCATCACGCGATTTGATAAAGGTGGGCACAATTGCAAGCGCGGTATCGCCCTCACCTGTCCATGCCGAATTTACGGTGAAACCAAATCGAGCCAATGCGTCCGGCCATGTGGCATCAAGAATTTGCTCGCGCTCGGGTCCGCGCCAAACCACATAACAATGATAATCTTTAATTCCGCCGGAACGAATCCACATTTTCAATTCGTCAGGCATTGAATTGACGACCGGCATGGAAGCCGCGAAATCACCTTCAATTAATTCGACATCGGCAAACTCGCCACATCGTCTCAAAAGATCGCGTAAGAGAAGATGTTTTGCCGTGCAGGCACCTCGTTGATCACGAAGAACAGCTTCAGGTGAACGATCCCCACTCGAAAAATAGGGAATATTTCTAACCGCATGAAACAGAGATACGACGACAGAGTGTTTTGAGGGATCGGCATGACGCTTGATGAACTCATCAAGCGCTGCCAAATAATCTGTCGTCAAATCGGGCGCCGGGCTAGAAAATGCCCGCGCGCTGCTAGAAGTAAGCAACACCTGTCTCCTTGGAGAAGAAGTGCCAACGCGACGTGTCAAAATTCAATGAGCAGGGGTCATTCATTTGCCCACGGAAATCGGCATCCGTTTTAACGAGCACATGATTGGCACCTTTGAGATCCACATCAACAAGCGTGTCACCACCCAAAGGCTCAGTGATCTTGATGCTGCCCTTGGCGGCTCCGTCTTGGCCAAGCGAAATAGCGAGCTGATCAGGACGAATCCCCATCCTTACGCCACTGCTCTTCAAAGCACCACGAAGCTTCACTGCCTGATCACTCGGAACAGCAACTTTAAAGGCCGAATGGACAGCATAGAAGCTGCCACCTTCTTCAATCAAATCACAATCAATGAAATTCATCGGCGGCTCACCAACGAAACCAGCAACCCATTCATTGACAGGATGATTATAGATTTCCTGCGGCGTTCCAAATTGTTGCAAGACACCATTATTCATGACCGCAATCCGATCGGCCATCGACATCGCTTCAAGCTGATCATGCGTCACGTAAATCATGGTGGTGCCAAGACGACGTTGCATGATTTTCAATTCACCACGCATACGCGCACGCAATTTTGCATCCAAATGGGCAATCGGCTCGTCGAACAAAAAGAGCTTCGGCTCACGGACAATGGCGCGGCCAATGGCCGTGCGCTGCTTTTGACCGCCTGACAACTCCATCGGCTTGCGTTGAAGAAGATGTTCGATCTCGAGCATCTCTGCTGCGAAAGCAATACGCTTTTTGATTGTCTCTTCTGATTCATTACGCAGGCGAAGCGGGTTCGCCATATTTTCGTAAACCGTCTTATGGGGATAAAGCGCGTAGTTTTCAAACACCATCGCGATATCGCGATCCTTCGGTTCGAGATCATTCACACGCGTGTCACCGAAATGAATGTCACCCGCAGAGATATGCTCAAGTCCCGCGAGCATGCGCAATGTCGAAGACTTTCCGCAGCCCGAAGGGCCCAACACGGAGACAAACTCGCCGTCATTGCAGGTGATATTGAGATCTTTTACGGCAACCGTCTTACCGTAATATTTCCAAACATTGGTGATGGTTACTGAAGCCATTGGAATTATCCTTCCCTGCAATTCTTTGACTATTCGCGCACCGCGCCCATGGTGAGGCCGGTGACGAGATAGCGACGGATCAAAAGACCGAGAAACATCATCGGCAGTGTCGTAACGACACCAGCGGCCATGATGCTTCCCCATTGAATATTCTGCGGCTGAACAAGCTCAACCGTTGCCGGCGGCAATGTCTTTGCGCCCCCCGAGCCGATGATCGAGGAGAAAAGAAAATCATTCCACGCGAAGAGAATGCACAAGATCACGAACGCGCCGATCCCTGGGGCAACCAATGGCAAAATCGCACGAAACGCTTGAAACCGTGTTGAACCGTCAACCATGGACGCTTCTTCAATCGCGTAAGGCACATTGTCGAAGAAGCCCTTCAAAATCCAAATCGCGAAAGGAAGATTGAAGGTTGTAAAAGCGAGAATGAGGCCAGCCTTCGTTCCGATCAAATCGGCGCCCCGGAAAATCGCATAAAGGGGAACAAGAACCGCTACCACGGGCGCCATACGGGTTGAGATGATCCAGAAAAACAAATCAGGCTTTCCGCGGAAATCATAACGCGAGAGGGCATAAGCGCACATTGAGCCCAAAACGACAGAGATGATCGCTGAGCCGCCTGCTGCCACGATGCTGTTGAAGAAATAGGTTGTGAAACCGAGATTCACAAAGAGATTGTAGTAATGCTTCGTCGTCGGCGTGAAATCAAAAAAGAGACCGATCTTCGAAAATGCACCGACAGGCGGTAATTGGAACGCCGCCAACAGATCTTTAAATGACGAGAAGAACATGATCATCAGGGGCAGCAGGGTCCATAGCAAATAGAACGCTATGAATACGACTGTGAAGATGTTCCAAATTCGTGAAAGTGGTGTCTTGTAGACAACAACGTCGCGCGAAGCCATGGCTCAGTTTCCTTGATCGATGCGCTTGCTGGCAGGGCTTTCGAAAACCCTTACCAGGAGCTTGCCGAAGATGATCGTGACGATCAGCAAAGTGAGTGCAATCGCTGAGCCGCGTCCGAGCTTGAAATAGACGAAGGAGACGTCAAAGAGATAGACGGGCAGAACCTTTGTGACTTCTGCGGGTCCACCACCGGTCAAACGCATGATGACATCGATGAAGCGGAAGTTGTCCATAAACCGCAACAAGCTGATCACGCGGCACGCGCTTCATACCCGCGAGTGTGATCAAAGTAATCAAAGGCGTCCATTGCCAGATATCGACCATTACGATGCCGGCCATAGCGGTATCGGTTGATCCGATAATGGATGTTTCGCCAAGAATGCCTAGGCTTTGGAAGAGCCAATGATACCACCCGAAAGTGGAGTTGAAGAGATAATACCAAACGAGACCGGCGATCGCCGGCGCCATCATC
>RFZR01000107.1 GCA_009920595.1 Alphaproteobacteria bacterium
GGATTGATTGATGGATTGAAAATCATTTTGTCGATCCGTGCACTTTGGCCGCTCTTGCCTCTGGCCACGATCAGCTATGCGGTGATCATCGCGGAACGTGGTTTATGGGCCGGTCCATTTTTGAGCGATGTTTATGGGCTTGCCCCTGTTGATCGCGGATTCATTTTATTGATCATGGCGACAGCGATGTCGATCGGCGCATTGATCTATGGTCCGCTCGATCGTGTCTTTGGCGGTTATAAATGGATCTCTGTTATTGGCACCGCTCTCTCCGCTGCGGGCTTTCTGGGCCTCGCGCTTTTTGAACCATCATTAACAACGGCGGCGATTTTGCTCTCGATCCTTGGGGCTGCCGGCATGACCTACGGCGTGTTGATGG
The DNA here is from genome assembly GCA_009920595.1 of Alphaproteobacteria bacterium. GTDB lineage: Bacteria > Pseudomonadota > Alphaproteobacteria > Rhizobiales > Beijerinckiaceae > CAIUPE01. Next base: position 380 of record RFZR01000107.1, read on the forward strand.
CGCATGGACGTGCTTTTGTCCCCGATCATTTATTGGGGCGCGGCATTACCTTCCTCAATATCCTTTTCATTGGTGGTGCGGCGATCATCCAGCCGATCTCAGGCGCAGTCATGACGCGGCTTTTGGCGGGACCGGCGGATTTTGCCTATGCGGTTGATCCCTCTTGACGTGATCAAGCGCTTCGCGTCGATTAGAGAGGACTTTCGGTGGCGGGTGATACGAAGATGAATGATCGGCGATTTGCGGATACGGGCGGTGAGCCTCCCGATCAAGATTTAAAGACACGCGTCGCTTGGCTCTATCATATGGAAGATATGACGCAGGAGGCGATTGCCGAGCGTCTTGGCCTCACACGCATTCGTGTTGTCAAACTTCTGGCTCAATGCCGACGTGATGGCACGGTGCAAATTCGTGTCACCGGAAAACTTTCTGAATGCGCGGCGCTCGAGCGTGATCTTGAAACAAAATTTTCAATCGGCGAAGCGATTGTTATTCCCACCCCTGATGATGCATCAAAAATTTCATCGCTGATTGGCCTGCGTTTAGGCGCGCTTGTTGACACACTCTTGCATGACAAAATGACGGTGAGTATGGGCTGGGGCGCCACTTTGCGCGCAAGCCTTGATGCGATGACCGCACGGCCTTTGAAAGACTTCACTGTTGTGTCGCTTCTTGGCGGCTTGACGCGAGCATCAGGTCTTAATCCATCTGAAATGGCGTGGCGTTTCGCGGACCTCTTTGGCGGTGAATGTTATATGCTGGCGGCACCCGTTTACGCACCGGATGAGCAGACACGCGCCGCACTCTTCGCGCATAAGGGCTTGGCGGAAGTTCGTGAACGCGCGCGCAGCGCAGATTTATCGATTGTCAGCGTTGGCGACTTCTCACCGCAATCAACTATTTTTCGCTATCACATGCTTGAGCGCGCCGATCTTGAGGGGCTTACAAAAGCGGGTGCTGTTTGTGACGTTCTTTGCCATTTCATTGATCGCGATGGTCAACTTATTGATCATCCGGCGAACAGACGTGCGATGGCGATCACGCCCGCTGAGCTTGTGAAATCACCGAAACTTATATTAGCGTCCGGTGGGCCTCATAAAATTGAGGGCATGGTTGCGATGATGAAAATCAGCAAGCCTGCTTATGTTGTGACTGATTCAGATACTGCGCGCGGCATGTTGGCTTCACAATAAAGTCGGTCACATCACACCGCCACAATCTTTCCGGGATTCATGATGTTTTGCGGATCGATGGCTTGTTTGATCGCGCGCATCGTATCAAGGGTCGCAGCGGGATGTTCTTTCAACAGATATTTCATCTTTTCTTGGCCAACACCATGTTCGCCGGTGCATGTGCCTTCCATAGCCAGAGAGCGTTCGACCAATCGATGCAAGAAGGCACGGCATGTTTCAACTTCCTGAGCGCTGTCCATGTCACAAAGAAGAGTAAGATGAAAATTGCCATCCCCCACATGGCCGACAATCGGTGCGGTTAGGCCTGTCGCTTGCACATCCTTTTGTGTTTCAACAACACATTCCGCGAGACGCGAGATGGGAACGCACACATCGGTGGCAATGACCTTGCATCCCGGTCGCAAAGAGAGCGCGGACCAATAGGCATCATGGCGCGCTTGCCAGAGTCTTGTGCGGTCTTCAGGTTTTGTCGCCCATTCGAAAGGCCCGCCACCATATTCCACCGCAATATCGCCGAAGCGTTCAGCCTGTTCTTTCACGCCCTGTTCCGTTCCATGAAACTCGACAAACAGCATCGGCGTTTCAGGCAGTGAGAGTTTCGAATGAAGATTGAAGGCTTTGACTTGCCATTCATCGGCGAGCTCAATGCGCGCCACCGGCAAGCCTGATTGAATTGTGAGAATCGTCGCGTCGCACGCGGCTTTCACACTCGGGAAGGGACAAATGCCCGCCGAGATCGCTTCTGGAATGCCTGAAAGGCGCAATGTGATTTCAGTGATCACGCCGAGCGTGCCTTCGGCCCCCACAAATAAGCGCGTGAGATCATAACCGGCTGATGATTTTTTCGCGCGCCGCGCCGTCGTCATCACTTCGCCATTCGGTAGCACGACTTTCAATGACAACACATTGTCTTTCATCGTGCCATAGCGCACCGCATTGGTACCTGACGCGCGCGTTGACACCATGCCGCCAAGCGACGCATCCGCACCCGGATCAATGGGGAAGAAAAACCCGGTATCGCGAAGCTGCTCGTTGAGCGCTTTGCGCGTGATGCCGGGCTCGATCACGCAATCAAGATCTTCAGAATGGATCGCGAGCACACGATTCATCTCGCGCGTATCGATGGAAACGCCGCCCCATGGCGCGTTCACATGACCTTCAAAAGATGTGCCTGCGCCGAAGGGAATGATCGGTACGCGATGGGCTGCGCAAAGTTTGACGATGGCCGACACTTCTTCAGTCGAATGCGGAAACACGACAATATCGGGCGGTTGCGGCGCGACCCATGTCAGCGTGTTGGCATGTGTCCCGAGTACGCCCGGATTGGTGACCGCGCGATTGCCGAATTGTTCAGACAAGCTCCGAATCACAGTCTCAAGCGAAGCTTTATCGGGGTGGGCGTTCAACGCGGTCATGGGTCTTTCCCCTTTTTGGCGGAGGAGTTCGGCTCGGACACAGTTTCCACGGTTTCAAAACGGTTGCAAGAAGCGCCCCGCTTCGGTTGAATGTCTTGGGGAGATTAAAATGAATGGTGCTGATCACCTATGCGATACGCTCATCGCTCATGGCGTTAATGTGTGCTTTGCCAATCCCGGAACGTCCGAGATGCATTTCGTGGCCGCGCTTGATCGTAAGCCCGCCATGCGATGTATCTTAGGTCTCTTTGAAGGTGTTGTCACCGGCGCGGCCGATGGCTATGCGCGCATGACGGGGAAGCCCGCTGCTGCGCTTCTTCATACAGGGCCGGGGCTCGCCAATGGTCTTGCCAATCTTCACAATGCACGGCGCGCTTTCTCGCCAGTCGTCACCGTTGTCGGCGATCACGCCTCTTATCATCTTGACTATGACGCGCCATTGACCAGCGATATTGAAAGCCTCGCGCTTCCGATGTCCGAATGGGTGTATCGTGTGAAGAGCGCTGATGATGTGACTCGAGGGGCTGCTTCAGCATGTGAAGCGGCGAAACGACTTTCCAGTGTCGCAACAATGATTTTACCCGCTGATGCCGCATGGGGTGAGACGCGCGCGAAGAAAATCACTAACGCCTCTCCTGTGATAAAGCCCGTTATTGATGATCATGCCGTCAAAGCCGCAGTCAAAGCGATCCGCGCTCATCCGGGTCGATGCGGCATTCTTCTTGATGGCGAAGCGCTTTACGCAGAAAATCTACCACTCGTTGAAGAGATCGCGGCGCGTCATGATGTTGATCTTTATGTCCCCGTTTTCATTTCACGCCTTTCACGTGGCGCCGGTCGTCCAGCGCTCAAAAGGATTCCCTATCCCGTTGATGAGGCGGTGGCGACGCTTGCGCATCTTGATGTGTTGATTCTTGTTGGTGCGATTCCGCCTGTTGCCTTCTTTGCCTATCCGGGAAAGCCGAGTGCGTTGACGCCGAAGACATGCAAACTCATTTCATTGGCGACGGTGCGTGACAATATTCCTGATGCGCTCATACGATTGGGCGATGCGCTTGGCGGTCAACCGTTAAAACGCAAAAAGAAATCTAAAGCTGTATCTCTGACGGGCGTACCAACAGGGCCTCTCACGGAAGATGCGGTGGCAGTACTTCTTGCGCAAGCGTTACCGGATCAGGCGATCATTTCAGATGAAGCGCTTACATCCGCAAGGCGCTTTTACGCGCTTTCAGAAAACGCGCCTCAACATGATTATATGATGGTCACAGGCGGCGCGATCGGCGTCGGAATTCCCCTTTCAACTGGTGCGGCTGTTGCGTGCCCAAACAGAAAAGTCATTGCACTGCAGGCGGATGGCAGCGGCATGTATACGCTGCAAGGGCTTTGGACACAGGCGCGTGAGCGGCTTGATGTGGTGACCATCATCTTGAACAATCGCGGCTATGCGATTTTGCAGCATGAAATGAAAAATGTCGGCGTGCCGGTTCATGGGGGCAATGCCGAACGTATGATGCGGATCGATGATCCGGGGCTCAATTGGGTGTCGCTTGCTTCCGGTATGGGTGTTGAGGGCGCGCGCGCGACAACATGCAAGGAGTTTTCTGATCTGTTGGCAACGGCATTTCGGCAGAAGGGTCCTTTTTTGATCGAGGCGATGATTTGAAATGCGGCCTTACTTTTTGCTCTTGCCTTTTTACGCTTGCCTTCGCGTATCACCTCATTTCTAGTATGATGATAAAAGACGCAGGCGGCGGGATATCCTGTGAGCCTGATTAAAAGGGTGGGGAGTTTTGCATGTCTTTTTCGCTTATGGATCGCATTCCGCTTGGCAAATCTGGTCTTTCTGTAACTCGTGTCTCGTTCGGCACGGCAGGGCTTGGGAATATGCCGGAAACATTCGGCTTCGCGGTCAGTGACAAAGAAGCGGAAGAGACTCTCGCCGCCGTGTTTAAAAGCCCGATCAATTCGCTCGACACTTCGCGCAATTACGGCATGGGCGAAGCGGAGCGGCGGATTGGTCGCGCGATCAAAGCGAATGGCGGTCTGCCAAAAGATTTTGTGCTGGCGACAAAACTTGATCGCGATTTTCAGACCAATAAATTTGACGCCGCACGCGCACGTCGTTCGCTGGAAGAAAGCTTAAATGCGCTCGGTCTTGATCGTATCCCGCTCCTTCATTTTCATGATCCAGAATATGCCTCTTCGCTTGACGATGTGACGAAGAAAGGCGGCGCGCTCGATGAATTATTCAAGATGAAAAGTGAAGGCCTTTGTCAGGCTGTGGGGTTGGGCGCCGGTCGCACCGACATCATGATGGATCTCGTCAAGGATTATCCTTTTGACGTCGTGCTCACCCATAACCGTTATACGATCGTGAACCGTCACGCTTCACCTTTGATTGATGCGTGCGCCGCGCGCGGAATTGCGGTGTTTAATGCGGCCCCTTATGCGAGCGGTGTGTTGGCGCAAGGCAGCGCGACCTATAAGCGCTATGTCTATCAAGAAGCCACAGATGAAGTATTAGCACCTATTCGCGCGGTTGAAGCGGTGTGCGCCAAACATGGCGTGCCAACAGGGGCAGTCGCTTTGCAATTCTCGATGCGTAACAAAAATCTCGCTTCCACCATTTGCGGTGTCACGAAACCTGAATTCGTCACGCAGACGATTGAGTGGTCATCTTATCCCATCCCCGATGCGGTGTGGAATGAGTTGGCGGGTGTCGCCTTTTCGACCGAAGATCCAGAAGCCTCCCGCACTTATGTGTTGGGGTGAGGGGGTTTCTCGAATTTAAAGCACAGGTTCCGGCGCGGGCTTATAGGGACGCGCGGTTTCTGGCAAAACGCGTTTGGCGAAATAAGTCGGGTCGCGCAATTGCCGGATCACGGTCGGAATGATTTCCCGATAGGCCTCAAGAAAACCCGAATAAGGTTTCGGGCAATCATTCTTCATCTCTTCATGTAATTCCGGCAGGCGATAATAAGGCACCATTGGAAACATGTGATGCTCAACATGATAATTCATGTTGAGATAGATGAAGCGGCTGATCGGGTTCATCAGCACCGTTCGGCAATTTTGACGATGATCAAGAACGTCTTCGGCAAGACCGATATGTTG
>RFZR01000108.1 GCA_009920595.1 Alphaproteobacteria bacterium
CCATATTGCCAAGGATAGTAATCCTCTTCCTCAATGGAGAATTCGAGATATTTCCCCGCATTGGGAATGGCTCCCAAAAGATGCATCGTGCACATGGTCACAAGCGACAAATTGGCGGCGTGCGGTGTGATTTTAAATCCGCGTTCAGCCGCCATCGCGCAAATTTTCAGCGTGCGTGTGAGACCGCCGATATACATGATGTCAGGCTGAACAATATCAACCGCTTTCATATCCATCATCAGTTTGAAAGTGACAAATTCGCAATCTTGCTCGCCTCCGGTGACATCAATCTCAAGCGCTTCGGTCACTTCACGCGTCTGCTCATATTCCCAATAAGGGCAGGGCTCTTCGAAATGCGAGATGCCATTGTCGGCGAGTAACTTTCCGACTTCAATCGCGCGCTTTGGCGAATAGCATGAATTTGCATCGACCAGTTTCGTGATGCCATCGCCCAAGGCTTTGCTGACAGTCGGCACAACCTCTTCTGTGCGGCCCGGCCATTCATCGCGATCGCGTCCGCATTCCCGCCCTACACGCCATTTAAACGCATCGAAGCCGAAGTGATCACGCAATTTTACAAAACGTTTTGCCTCATCTTCGGGGGTAATATCGCGCTTCATGGATGAAGCATAGGCTCGCAATTTTCCGGGCTTGCCGCCAATCAAAGAGACAACTGGTTTGCCCGCGCGTTTACCCGCCATGTCCCAAAGCGCGGTATCAAGGCCCGTCATCGCGCGGCGCAGATAAGAGCCTGGATATTTATGTTCACGCTCACCGATGAGATTGAGCGTGTCTTCGAAATCGAAAGCGTCGGTGCCAAGTGCATGCGGTGCGATTTGACGATGAAAAATGTCGCATGTGATGTCGGAATTATAGGTCGAGACTTGGCCCCATCCGGACGCGCCCGATTCGCTCGTCGCTTTAACAAAGCCGACAAATTCATTCGAAAATGTTTCGAGCTTAACGAGCTTATCCATCTTATCGAATCCTAATGCTTCAAAATCATGTCAGCCGCGCGCCAGCCCACCATGATGGCGGGTGCGTTGGTGTTGGCCGACGTGATATTCGGGAAAGATGACGCGTCGACGACGCGTAGATTTTCAACACCATGTACGCGCAATTCCCGATCAAGCACGCCGCCTTGATGTTCAGGCGCCATGCGGCATGTGCAAGACGGATGATAAACCGAGCCCGAGCGTTTGCGAAAATCAGCGATCAGTGACTCATCGCTTTCTTTTGACGGATCAAATTTTGGCGGCGCGGATAAAAGCGCTTGCAGTGTTGGTGTATTTTGCACTTGTCCGATTAAGCGCGCACCTTTGATGACATCGGCGCGATCATGCTCTGTTGCCAAATAATTGAACAGAATTTCCGGCTGCTTCAGGGGATCAGGCGAAGCGAGTTTCACATGGCCATGGCTTGTTGGACGGCAAGGATTGAAACTCAGAATAAAGCCGGGCCAAGGATCAGGCTCGGTGAGTTTTCTTTTTCCTGCGTTCTCTGTCGAATAGCTCAGCGGGTTGAAATAGAGCTGCATATCGGGTCGCGTTTGTGACGAAGACGAACGCACGATGCCGCCATATTGATTGACGCTTAAAGACAGAGGCCCCGTGCGCGTCAAAACAAATTGAATGCCTGCTGCAATGCGTCCGGCCCATGTGCCAAGCACGGCATTGAGGGTGGGTTCTTTCGCGCGATAATAATAATTGATGCCGACATGATCTTCGAGATGAGCGCCTACGGCGTCATTGGCATGAAGAACAGTGATGCCATTCTTTTGTAATACAGCACCTGGACCAATGCCCGAGAGTTGCAAGAGGTGTGGTGATTGAATGGCGCCTGCGGAAAGGATCACTTCGCGCGTAGCGTGCGCTTCTTGTGTCATGCCGTCACGACGATAGCTCACACCTACCGCGCGTTTGCCTTCGAAAAGAATTTTTGTAACTTGCGCTTCGGTGAGGATGGTCAGATTGTTGCGATGTTTGACGGGATGCAGAAACGCATCAGCCGATGAGCAGCGCAAACCGCCGCGTGTATTGATGAGGTAGGGGCCAAAACCTTCATCCCCTTGACCCACAGTGCCATCAGCAATCGGTAGACCCGCATCACGCGCAGCACCAATGAAGTGGCGCTTCAAAGGATGATAGTCATTTTGACGATCAGAAACTGTCAGTGGGCCTTTGCCATCAATCGTTCCGTCTTTACGAACATGACGTTCAATCGCCTCAAATGCGGGTTTGACATCCTCCCATCCCCAACCGGGATTTCCCGCATCGCGCCAATCATCAAAATCTGTTTTTGCACCTCGGCAATAAACCATCGCATTGATGGAGCTTGAGCCACCAATCACTTTGCCGCGCGGCACATAGATTTCGCGATCATTGAGGCCGGGATCTTTTTCGCCTTCAAAACACCAATTTACATTGCGATCGAAAAAGGTCATTCCATAACCGATCGGTGTGCGGATCCAGAATTTGCGATCACTCCCGCCCGCCTCAATCAGCAATATGTTGTGACGCGGATTTTCGCTGAGACGATTGGCAAGCACGCATCCTGCGGAGCCTGCACCCACAATAATGAAATCGAATCTCTGCACGAAACACTCTCCCCTCGCATTGCGCAAAGTTTATGCGCGCCGCGCGCGGTCACACTGTCCGGCAGGCGACATGAAATCAAGGGATCCGCGTCGCTTTTGCGACGGTTTCTGGCGTGGCATCAAGGTCGCGCCACACGGCGCGCCAGGGCTTCAGAAACCAGAAGCCCGATGAAGGAAATCGCAATCGAGACGAGTACGAGTTTGAAGGCTGGGCCATCACCTGCGGGCGTTTGGATGAGGGCGTAAATCGCCGAGGGGATTGTTTGCGTCTCTCCCGGAATGCTCGAGACAAAAGTGATGGTGGCGCCAAATTCGCCGAGCGCTTTTGCAAAGCCAATCACCGCACCGGCAATCAGCCCCGGCGCTGAAAGCGGTAGCGTGATCCTGAGAAAGACCGTCACGGGTGGCGCGCCAAGATTGCGGGCGGAATCTTCAAGCCGTTTATCAACCGCTTCAATGGAGAGGCGGATCGCGCGCACGACGAGCGGGAAGGCCATGACGGCGGCGGCAAGGGCCGCTCCCGTCCAGCGGAATGCAAAAACGAGCCCGCAACACGCTTCCAATGCGGACCCAAGGACACCGTTGCGGCCAAAAGCCAGGAGCAAGAGATAGCCAGTAACAACCGGTGGCATCACGAGCGGTAAATGCACAAGCCCGTTGAGGACGGAGTGCCCCGGAAACTTAAAGCGCGCGAGCACAGGTCCACAAGGTTGCGACGAGCGCCACTTTGAGGCTCAACAGCAAAGCCGCCACATCGGAGGGTGAAAGAAAAGCGGACACGGGACCCGGCGTACCTGAAAATGAACCGCATCGGAAAGTCCGACGCTGAAGGAGACTTGCAAACACGCTCCCGCCGGAGCCACCAACCCGTTTTCCCGCCGGAAAACAGTGAGGATGACGAAACAGAGCGGCGCCCGACCTGTCAAGTCGAACGCCGCGATTTAGGGATCAACCGAACCGCCATTGCTTCAGGCGGCGAAGAGTCGCCTCGTACTTTGGGGTTCGAGAACCGAACCTGTTATGCCGCAAGCAGCACGGATTTTGTCGCGCGCTGTTTCGCTGATTTCGAAAAGACCCGCATAGGTCATGCATTCACCAATCCGTTGCGGACGCCCAATGATTAAAGCTGGGCAGCCTGCACTCCGAAATATTCTCACCATTCGCGCATCGAATACCGAGACAACTTCAGTAAGACCGGCAAGAAGCCCCACTTCTTCGATGGCTGCCAGTAACTCACCTGTGACAGAACTTAATAGCCGCCCCGGTTCAGGTGTTTCTGCGCCAGGCTCCATCGAGAAGCGCGAGCTTTCCCAGATTGTTGCGCTTTCAACCACTTCGCCGGGAGGCAAAAGAATGGGGAACACATCACGCAGCATGTTCGGGCCCGTTGTCGGTAAAAGTCGTAACGAGCCCCGGACATTCCCACTCACTTCATCAACGGAAATGAGATAGAGCGGGTTTTCTTGATCAAAGCGATCTTTCTCAAGGCCATCAACGACATTCACATCCCATTTGAGGCGCTCATGAAACACTTTTGCCCTGATGCGGAACATTTTGTTGGTTAAATATGCATAATCAGCTTGTTCATTACCATTGACGAGAATGATCATTGTTTGCTCCCTTGAAATATTAGAGGGAGTAAAAGACTAGCAGAGTGATTTTGTTTGCCGACTGTCCGATGTCTCCGTTACCTTAGGTAACGAATCGCTTTATCTTGGAGGGTTTATGATTCGAAAATGAATCCCCTTGGCGACGGCATGAGCAAGATTGACGGCATTGAGCTTAAAAATAATATTTTCGATGTGATATCGAACGCCTCGTCTTGTGAGGCCTAAGATCATTGCCGTTTCTTCGCTCGTCTTTCCGCAAGCGGCCCAGTGAAGGCATTCAGCTTCGCGTGGCGTGAGCTGAATTTGAAGCTCAGAATTTGTATAGGTGCGTAAAACCGATTGGTGAAAAAAGACGGCAAGCGTTTGAAAATCACGAATGTAATTCCGCTTCTTCGTTGACCATTCTTGCTCATTGGCTTCGCATGTCAGGCTAAACAAAGACATATCGCCATGTCGACCGCGAACCGGAATCGATAATCCTTGATTACCCAGCCCCGCTTCACGACTTTCGTTGAACAATGAGCGCACCCTTGAATCTCGCCGATCAAAATTTGACCAATCGACTGGTAGGATCGATTTCAGGCCTTGATGAACAACGGGATCAACTTCAAGATAATCACTTGCGCGATAATGATTGATCCATTCTTGCGAATAGGTCACTAAAATGTCAGGTTCACTCTTATTCAACGCGCCAATGTTAAAGCCCATAAAAGCGAGACTTTTGAGATCGTAGCGTTTAAGCGTATCGGCAAGGACAATTTCAAATTCAGATTTTTTTTGAATCTGATCGATCCTGTCAATCGTTTCGTTGAATGACTTATCCTCTTGGACCATGGTAGAATCATCCATTAAAGCGCCAAAAAATAAACCAACGAGAGACGGCGTTCGTCACGTGACAAGCGGACGATGAGGATACCAAATCAATAAAAAAGAACAATGAAAAATCAGAACAGATTGATTGATAAATACTTTATCTGACTCAACTTTCTAAACATGCTTTGTTTTATGCAATCTATAGTTGAGAGATGAATTATCTTACCTGATAACCATATTCTGCCGCCGAGCTTTCCAGCCAATGCAAGAGATCGCGGCCCATGCTGCGGAAGACGGTGAGGCGGTACGTCGGGGCGTCGTTCGTTTGCCAAAGCGTGATCCAGAATTGCACAGCAAAGCTTGTTGCTGCGCTGCCTAGTTTGAAGGCAGAGGGATCAAGATCAATCATCACGCCCTTGGCAAGTGCGGCGCGCGCTTTGTCGCCTGAAATCTCGACGAGTGCGCGCGCGTCGGACTGGTCGACAACTGCGGCAAGTGATGCTGTCGCCTTCTCCAGACGCGCTATGAGATCATGCTCGGCCGCGCCTTCTCCCGTCACGAGCCATTTGCCGGGGCCAACGCTGACAAACGTCACGCCGTCTTTCGACGCGGATTTATTGGCAGCGGGAAGCGCAATGCCAAAGTTCGTCACGATCACGGTGGCGAGTGCTTCCTTCTGCCCCTTAAAAGCTGTGAGCTCAGCAAGCGCGCACGCTGTCACTTCGCGGAGCGTGACCCCCGCCTTGCCTTCTGCGCCGTGATGACCGACGTGCAGAAATGGTGCGAGAGCGGAGCGAGGGAAAAGTGAGAGATCAGCCACGGAGACGCTCCCCTTGAGGATCAAAGAAGACAGGATCACAAATTTCAACTTCGAATTCCGTGCCCCGCACGAAATCGACGGCGCGGATCGTGTCGCCAATCCGCTCACGTCCGCGTTTGACAATGCCGAGCCCGATCCAGCTTTTCAGCATCGGCGAATAGGCTACTGACATCATATGGCCGAGATCATTCTCAAGCGACGGCTT
>RFZR01000109.1 GCA_009920595.1 Alphaproteobacteria bacterium
CTATCAAGCAGCCAATATGATGTTGCTTGCCGCGCGCGGCTCAAAAGCCTTTCACGAATATATGCCGATCGGTTTGATCGTTGTTTATGATTTTGACAAAAAATTCGGCTCTGAAGCGATCGCACAAGGGAATGGACCGGCCTTGGGTCGCGAATTGGAAATCGCCGACATCCTTGCATTCATGAAACGCGCGGGAATCAAGAACACGATTTGGCTTACAGCCGACGTGCATTACACGGCCGCGCATTATTATGATCCGAATAAAGCGCAGTTCCAAGATTTCGACGGCTTCTATGAATTCGTCTCAGGCCCCCTTCATGCGGGCACATTCGGTCCGAATGATCTCGACAATACTTTTGGCCCGCAAGTTCTTTATCAAAAAGCACCAACGGCCGAGATGGGCGCTAATCTGCCACCCTCGATGGGCTATCAATTCTTTGGCCATGTTGCGGTTGATGGCCAAACCCAAGTGATGACAGTGACCTTGAAAGATTCGAGCAATACTTCGCTGTGGTCTGTGAATATCGATCCGGAGCTCGCGTAAAAAAGATCAATAAATTGAAAGCGGGGGATGGAAACGTCCCTCGCTTTATTGACTTGCGAATGATGATAGACGCTAAGCAATGTTGATTCTAACGCAAAGCTTCAAGATGGCTCATGCCGCTTTGGTTTTGGTCCATTGAAAGACACATTTTAAGAAGCCACCTGTTTCACCAAAGGTCTCTTCAATGAGTGTCAAAGCGCTCGGTGAGGCAGGCGGCAACCACGCTTCCGTCTCACCGTCGCTATTGACAAATTCCGGCCACAACACGCGCCATCAATGCGTCACCCAATCCATGATCTTGGTAAGCGCGCTCGACCGAGAAAGCGGCCTCCGCTGCCATCGGCCATTCGCCAAAGAGAAGGCGCAATTCACCTGCGCCGATCATTTCATTTTTGTCGAAAGCCCCGAAGATCAGCGTGTCCATCCGCAAAGACGCGTCGACATGGGCGTCGATAAATTGATCTGAAACGCCGCCACCAAATCGCGCATGGCGCGAGTCTGGATCAAGCCGTTTAAGATGGGCACGATAGGCGTCCATATCGGTTGGCCAAAGCCGCCGGATGGTCGAGGCGGGATTTTGCTCAAGATCGGGGCCTTGGCTTGAATCATCCGGTTTCACTGCGTTCATTTTCATAATGTTGCAGTGCAATATGATCATGGCAAGTCTATGTCAGGCCCAAAGCCATGCGTTTTTTGCGCAAATTTAAGGCAAATGCCGCCGATCCTAGCCGTAATAATCGGGCACGATCCGCTGGGACGATTTCGGCGGTCGGACATACGGATCAGCGGCGACTTTCTTGGGCGGGAGCGTGAGCGGCGTGAACGGCTCGCGCGTGTAGGGAATGAGGCTCAAGAAATGTCTGATGCAATTCAGTCGTGCTTTCTGTTTGTCATCAGCATCGACGACATACCAAGGGGAAAGATCCGTATCCGTTGAAGAAAACATTCGATCTTTCGCGCGTGAATAGTCGTCCCAGAGATCGCGCGCTTTGATGTCCATGGGGCTGAGCTTCCATTGTTTCAATGGATTATTGGCGCGCTCTTGAAGTCTCTTTTCTTGTTCCTCATCGCTGACGGAAAACCAGAATTTGACGAGATGAATGCCGGAGCGAATGAGCAAAGCTTCAAAGTCGGGGCAATCTTTCAGAAAGGCTTCATATTCATCGCTTGTGCAAAAGCCCATAACCTTTTCAACACCGGCGCGATTATACCACGAGCGATCAAAGAGAACGATTTCACCAGCGGCAGGAAGATGCGCAACATAACGCTGAAAATACCATTGTGATTTTTCTTTCTCTGTCGGCACACCCAAAGCCGCAATACGACAAAAGCGCGGATTTAGCGGTTCAGCGATCCGTTTGATCACACCGCCTTTGCCAGCAGCATCACGACCTTCAAAAATCACAACAAGGCGTGCGCCTGTTTTTTGTGCCCATTGTTGCAAATGAATAAGCTCGAGATCGAGCGCTTCAAGCTCCCGCCCGTAATGTTTCGACGAGAGTGCTGCTTCAGCGTCGTGATGATGTTTTTTGTCGTCATGTTTTGACATGGATGAGAACCTTCAGTCTCAATTTCTGACGAAAGACTATGGCGGTATCGCCTGATGGTGTCAGATTATCGGCTGGGATTGTCAAAGTCGATCAAGCTTATGGGGCGGAGTTGTTCTCAATCGGAAATCCATGAAGCACGATCCGAGATGAAACAAAAAGATCGCCTTTGAAGCGGGAACCGTGCTACCCCGCGCATTATGAATGAGAGTGATGACGCCCTTCCGGATGCCGACAGCGACTGTCTGTCCTTTACCGTTGAAGAAGAGAAAAAGGGCGAAAGGCTGGATCGATATCTCGCCGCCGCCATCCCCGAGGTTTCGCGCACGCGTCTCAAAGCCTTGATCCTCGAAGGGCAGGTCATGCTTGATGGCGCGCCGGTTGATGATCCGGGGCAGAAGCTTCGCGTAGGGGCGTCTCTTTCGATTCGTCTCCCCGAAGCCGAACCTGCTGAGCCGCAGCCCGAAAACATCCCGCTCATGATCGTTTATGAGGATGATGATCTGATCGTCGTCGATAAGCCGGCGGGTCTCGTGGTTCACCCCGCTTCGGGGCATCCGACGGGCACGCTTGTGAATGCGTTACTTGCCCATTGTGGGGCAAGCCTTTCGGGGGTTGGCGGTGTGAAACGGCCGGGCATTGTCCATCGGCTTGATAAAGACACGTCAGGCCTTTTGGTGGTCGCAAAAAATGATCGCGCCCATCAGGGGCTTGCCGCACAATTTGCCGATCATGGCCGCACAGGGCCTTTGGTTCGTACCTATTCGGCTTTGGTTTGGGGCGTACCTGATCGCAAGACCGGTACGATTGATGCCCCGCTTGATCGCTCTTCAAGCCATCGCGACCGCATGGCCGTGGTTCGGCCCGGGAAAGGCCGCGAAGCGGTCACCCATTACGAGGTCGAAGCCCGTTTTGCCGGCGATACAGGGGCGCCTGTCGCGGCCCTTGTCGCCTGCCAACTTGAAACGGGCCGAACGCATCAGATCCGCGTCCATATGGCTCATCTGGGACATCCCTTGATCGGGGATCCCGTCTATGGCTCGGGATTTAAAACCAAAGCGGGGCTTTTGGCGCCGCGCGCGAAAGCAGCGGTCGAAAATTTTTCTCGGCAAGCGCTTCATGCGCGGGAACTCGGCTTTGCTCATCCGCGTTCAGGAGAAGAGCTTCATTTCGAGAGTGCTTTGCCTTCTGATTTTCAGGCCCTGATTGCGGATTTCGGATCGCCGCTTGCGTGAAAGCAAGCGAGCAATGCTCTTTGCCCCCTTTTTGCCATTGTTCCTTGCGCTATATAGAGAGGTCCGGTTGGCGTAACGCAACCGCTTTCAGGTCTGCCGCGTAAATTGGGGACCTTTTACGGAGGATGTCATGGCGTCTTCGAGCCTGCCCTTACTTGCCGCTGATGGCGGCCTGTCGCGCTATCTTGCCGAAATTCGTCGCTTCCCGATGCTCCAGCCTCAGGAAGAATATATGCTTGCCAAAAGTTGGCGTGAGCATGGCGATTCGGAAGCCGCGCATCGCCTCGTGACTTCGCATCTGCGTCTCGTCGCAAAAATCGCGATGGGTTATCGCGGTTATGGTTTGCCGATTGGTGAAGTGATTTCCGAGGGCAATGTGGGTTTGATGCAAGCCGTTAAACGTTTCGAGCCCGATAAAGGGTTCCGTTTGGCGACTTATGCGATGTGGTGGATTAAAGCCGCCATTCAAGAATATATTTTGCGCTCATGGTCGCTCGTGAAAATGGGCACAACGGCCAATCAGAAAAAACTCTTTTTCAACCTGCGTAAAGCAAAGAGCCAGATCGCGGCTTTAGGCGAGGGTGATTTGCATCCCGAACAAGTGAAGACCATTGCGACGAAGCTTGGTGTTGAAGAGCGCGAAGTGGTTGAGATGAATCGTCGTCTTGGGGGCGATGCTTCGCTCAACACGCCGTTGCGCGCCGATACAGAAGGCGATGGCGAATGGCAGGATTGGCTTGTTGATGATGCGCCGTCACAGCAAACGATTTTGGAAGAAGATGAAGAATCAAGTTTCCGCCATCAAGCCTTGATGCGCGCGCTTGATGTTCTCAATGATCGCGAGCGGCGAATTTTCGAAGCACGTCGTTTGGCTGAAGAGCCGATCACGCTTGAGGATCTCTCGGAAGAGTTTGGCGTTTCGCGTGAACGCGTTCGTCAGATCGAAGTCAGAGCTTTTGAAAAAGTTCAGAAAGCCGTTCAAGACCATATGGCTGCGCGCGATCATCATGCGGCACCTTTGGCGTTACCGGTAGCCTGACCAAGATCGCATTTTGTTTTATTTCCAGGCTTGGATCGCGTCTTCAAAGACGCGATCCCCTGTTTTGCCTTTTTCAAAGAGCAGAAGCGCGCGTTTGCCAGTCGCAAAACGGACCTGAATGAAAAACCAATTCTGTTTTTGAATGAGTTCGATATTGCGTTTGATATCGGCGGGTAAAGCATTGAGTCCGATCAAAAAGACATTATCGGAAACAGGCACGGGTATGCCTGCTAAGGTCACACCGCGCGTTTTTTCATCTGGGCGCAATTCAGGCAGACTGATGTCGCGGATCTTGCCATTCGGGGCCTCACCAACAGATTGGAAATTCACTTCAATCAAATAGGCATTTGCCGATGTGAGATCACGATTTTTTCTAAAGAGCAGCGAAGCATTTAACCCGGCATCTGCAAGGTCGATCGTAGCGCGAACGCCAAGATCTGCGGCTCCGGTCGTGCTTGATGTCAATGTATCAAGCTTCCAGCTCACGCGCCCTTCGGTTTTCTTGGCATCACCAATCCCTCCAGCCTGTTCCTCGATGAAGAGCGCACGTGTGACAAGCGGACTGGCGCTCGTTACATTGGGATCAGAAGATGCGGTTCCCGTTTGAGATGACGCATTGATTTGCGGTTCATCGGGCTCTGCGGGAAGGCGATCTGTGAATTTCGATGGCGTTGAAAGCGTATCGGGCGTGTCGCTTGTTGCCTTTGTTGCGATTTCGTTTGCGCTGTTTCGGTTTAGGAATTCTGCAACACCGGCAACCGCAGCCATCAAAGCGAGCAGAACCAAAAACAAAATCAAAACGCGAAGAATCAAACCTTTGTAGCGCGCGTTTTCTGGTTTTTGTTGCGCGAGAATAATCCCTGTTGTCGGCGTGAATGCCCGCGGCTCGGGGACAGGAAGGGGGGCGATTGATGATTCAATCTCAGGCTGATCATGATCATCGTGAATATTGACGTCAGTCTGAGTGTCGCCGGATAGGAGATGTTGTTCTTGAACCGCTTCTCCAGCGCTCGGCAAAGAGAGTGCATCAACAATTTTCGGCAAAGAGGGTATTTCTTCGCTTTGATCTTTTTCAATGCCCTCCTTGGAGTCGATTGGAGATGAGGGCAGAGGGCGCGTAAAAAATTCGCGCGGTGCAAGAGGTTGAACAGGAACATCATCAAGCGCTTCGGCTTTGGGGAGGCCGATCTCGTCTCGTTGTTTTTCGTCTGATGACTCGTCGCCATCAGCCACATTCACATCGACAATGATGTCATTGTGAGGTGGCTCTGTTGTTGGAGTGGTTTCATCGACAAAACGTGCTGCGCTTGTGTCTTCAGCCGACTCAAGAACGGCCTCCTCTCGCTCGCCTTCAAAAAGTTGAGCCGCCTCCGGTTGCTCCGAAACATATTCATTGATTGGCGCGGTTTTGACATTATCAGCTGACGACGAAAAACGTGAAAGACCAAGAATATCTTTGCGGATTGGTGCCTGCACCGGAATTTCGTTTGGTGTCAGCAGCGTTTCATTTTTTTCCGGCGTGATGGGCTTTGGCGTTTCACTCTGCGTCGGCTTTGGCTTTTGACGCGCGAGCACATGCCGCTCAACGCGGCGGATTGCCGATTCAAGTTCGATCTTTTCGCGTAAAATCTCTTTATCGCTGCGCGGAGGGTCAGCCGCGCGCAA
>RFZR01000110.1 GCA_009920595.1 Alphaproteobacteria bacterium
TTCTTGTCGCCGATGAAAATGGCGCGCCGGTTGAAGTGCTCTCTTATCCAAACGCGCCCGATGCCTCCGGCCCTTATCTCGCAATAGATTTGAAGCGCATTGAAGCGCTGGTGATTGATGCGCTCGCAGACCTAAACAAGCGTCATAACATCCGTGCGATTGTTGGCACGGCGCATGGCTGCGGCGGAGTGCTGGTTGATGATCACGGTCCTGTTTTACCCGCAATGGATTATGAGGCGACGCCACCAGAGTGGCTTGCTGATGCCTATAGCAAAGTCGGGCCGAGTTACGCGGAAGTCTTTTGTACGATTTCTGGCGGCGCAATGCGTCCCGCACAAGGATTGCTTTGGCAGGAACGTGAATTTCCGGATGCGTTTTCACGCGCGAAACATTTCCTCCTCACGCCACAATATTTCGCATTTCGGTTTGGCGGACGACCCGTCACTGAAATCTCATCACTGGCTGCGCAATGCCATCTTTGGAATCCGCTCAAAAGCGAATTTTCAAGTATTGTGAAAAACAAAAGCTGGTCACATCTATTTCCCGCATTTGCACGCGCAGGAGACGTCGTCGGACATCTCTCGCCGGAGCTTGCAAAGCGTACCGGTCTCGCACCTGATGTCGAAATTCTCGCCGGGGCACATGACAGCAACGCCAATTTCTATCGCTATAAAGCCGCGGGGCTTGCGGATTACACCGTGCTCTCGACCGGCACATGGATGATTGGTTTTAATCGCGGGCGACCGCTTGAAGATTTTCTCGAAGAGCGCGCCATGGTGGCCAATGTTGATGTTGATGGCGAGCCCGTCGCATCAACGCTCACAATGACAGGGCGTGAATATCAGATCCTCGCAGGTGATCCCCCTGTAAGCGATGATCGCGCTTTCAACGCGGTTGAAGGTCTCATCGCGCGTGGCACGATTCCGGTTCCGTCTTTTGTGGAAGATCCCGGTCCTGTACCGCATTCGGGCGGCAAAGGGCATATTCTGGGTCCGCCACCTGAAACGGCTGAAGAGCGCGGTGCGCTCGCCTCACTTTACGCGGCCTTTGTCGCTGATCTCTGCCTTGATGTTCTGGGATCAACGACCCCCATTGTGATTGATGGGGGCTTTGCAACAAATGCCAGCTTTGCAAAAATGCTCTCTTGTCTTAGGCCTTCGCAGGACGTCTATGTCAGTCAATCTAAAGATGGAACGGCGCTTGGTGCGGGTCTGTTGTGGCGTCGTTTTGAACGGAAGGCCCCTGTCGATAGCGTCAAATTAGACCGCATTGAAACAAAATCTCATCCGGCTTTGATCGAGGCCACAAAAAAGTGGAAAGCCATGATCGGAGCCTAAGTCCTGAACAAGAATAATTCGACGCCCGAAGGGAGACCTGCATGTCACATACAAAGTTAAGACAAGGCATCATTGATACATGTCTTGAAATGAATCATTCCGGTCTCAATCAAGGCACTTCGGGCAATGTCTCGCATCGCATCCCGGGCGGCATGTTGATCACGCCGACAAGCCTTCCTTATGCGCAAATGAAGCCCGCTGATATTGTGGCGATGGATTTTGATGGCACCTATAGTGGCCGCCGGTTGCCTTCGTCTGAATGGCGTTTTCATCGCGATATTTTAAAGAACCGCACCGATGTGAATGTCGTTCTTCATACGCATTCGGTTTATTGCACAACGCTTGCAACGCATGAATTGGGTATTCCAAGCTTTCACTATATGGTGGCTGTTGCTGGCGGAACGGATATTCGCTGTTCGGATTATGCCTGTTTCGGTACACAAGAACTTTCTGATACGGCGCTCAAAGCGCTTGAAGGCCGGACGGCCTGTCTCTTGGGTCATCATGGTTTGATTGTGCTCGCTGATACTTTTGAAAAAGCTTTGTGGCGTGCGCATGAAGTGGAAACACTTGCAAAAATGTATGTTCATGCTTTGGCGATTGGCGAACCACCGCGTTTGAGTGATGCGGAAATGGCGCAAGTGATCGAGCAGATGCGGCGCATGAGTTATGGGCAGACACCGGATCTTGATTCGGTCGCGGATCGTCCTCATGCGGCGAAAGCCAAAAGTGCCTCATCATCAAAGCGCACTGAAAAGAAAACCACGCGCGCAAAGGCGAAACCCAAAACCCGTCCAAAAGCAAAAAAACGGTGATGATGGAATTGAATTTTTTTACTCATTCTGTGGGGCTAGACCCCGTAAGATGACGCGAACCGTTCAGGTAAAAAGACAACAAGCACGGCGCCGCTTGGTGATCTTTTTGAGTTACTCGATGAAAAAAATTGTATCTCGACGATTCAGGAAGCCTATGCGGGCGGTGTGACGATCTATGATACATCGCCGCATTACGGCAATGGTCTTTCTGAAGTGCGTTTGGGTACAGGTCTGCGCCGTGCGGATCGCAAGAAAATTTTGATCTCGACCAAGATTGGCCGCGTCATGGAAACAATGCCGAGGCCGGACGCGCCGCGTGATGAAACAATCTCGCCCGGATTTTTGGGCTATTTTCCGCATCAACCGCGCTTTGATTATTCTTATGACGGAACCATGCGTTCGATAGAACAATCCTTGTTGCGCATGGGCCTTGACCGGCTCGATATTGTTTTGATTCATGATTGCGATATTTGGACCCATGGTGCAGAAAAAGCACCAATCCGTTTCAAGGAAGCGATGGACGGTGCCTATCGCGCACTTGATAAATTGCGCAATGAGAAAGTCATCTCTGCCATCGGTGTCGGAGTGAATGAATCGCCAACAGCGACCAAATTCGCAAAAGCAGGTGATTTTGATGTGACCATGTTGGCAGGGCGTTACTCACTGCTCGTTCAAAATGCGTTGGATGAATTTCTCCCGCTCGCACATGAAAAGAAAATGGGCATCATGCTTGCAGGTGTATTCAATTCCGGAATTCTCGCAACCGGCGCTGTCCCAGGGGCTCGCTATGATTATGCGCCTGCGTCACCGGAAATCATGGACCGTGTGAGGAAGATTGAAGCCGTATGTAAGGCGCATGGTGTCTCGATCCGTCGCGCCGCGCTGCAATTCTCGATGAGCCATCCGGCTGTTGTATCGGTCGTGTTGGGTGGTGTTAATCCGCAAGAAGTGCGTGACAATATTGTTGAAGGCCGTGAGCGCGTTCCTGTTGGGCTTTGGGCGGATTTGAAGGCGCAAGGATTGCTCAATCCGGCTGCCCCCACACCGAGCGCTTGAGATGACAAAGAGTTTCGATCCGCAGAGTGATTTTTCTCTGCACGGAAAGACGGCGCTCATAACGGGCGGCGGTAAGGGTATTGGCCAAGGTGTGGCGATCGGACTCGCGCGTTCTGGTGCTCATATTCATATTCTCGATAAGGATCTCGCGGCGGCGGAAGCCACTGTGAAGTTTCTTAAAGATGATGGCCGTCACGCCACTGCTCATCATGTGGATGTGACAGATGAGTCCGCGATTGATCAGGTGATGGCAAAGATCGCCTCTGAGGCGTCGATCGATCTTCTCGTGAATAATGCAGGGCTCGCGATCCGCAAAGCGTCAGTCGATTTGCCTTTGTCGGAATGGGATGCGGTTTTGCGTGTCAATCTCACGGGTGTATTTCTCTGCGCGCGTAGTGCGGCGCGTCACATGATTCCCAATCGTTCCGGTGCGATCGTTAATCTCGCATCGATCATGGGACTGTCAGGCGGCGGACTTTATCCGAATATTTCTTATCAATCGACCAAGGGCGCGGTTGTGAATCTCACACGCGCCTTGGCTGTGGAATGGGCACCGCATAATATTCGCGTGAACGCTGTAGCGCCGACCTGGGTGCGTACGGATTTCATCAAGCCTTTGACCGATAATCCGCAACTCGTTGAAAAGATGAATGCAATGACGCCGCTTGGCCGGATTGCCGAGATTGAAGATGTTGTTGGTGGAATTATCTTTCTCTTAAGTCCGGCGGCCCGAATGATCACAGGCCATACGCTCGCCATTGATGGCGGGTTTCTTGCGCAATAGATCTTGCGATCAAATTTTCGAGAGCCAGGTTAATCCATCGATCGTCTTGCCTCGTGGCCGATATTCAAGTCCGACAAATCCAGAATAATTCAGATGATCAAGATGATGTAGCACTTTGACATCATCAAGCTCACCGGTTGTCGGTTCATGGCGGAGGGGTACAGCTGCGATTTGAATATGGCCGATCATCGGCATCAGCTGCTCAAGGCTTTTCATCACATCACCATGAAGAATTTGGCGGTGATAGATATCATATTGCAGTTTCAAATTCGGTAAAGCGAGTTCTGTAATCAGCGCAGCAGCAAAATCGAAATTATTCAGAAAATAGCCCGGCATGTCGCGGCCGTTAATCGGTTCAATCACAATATCGAGGCCTTTAATCACGGCTCTCTCGCAGGCATATGTTATCGATGCGCGATAGGTTTTTTGAGCGTCAGAATCATGGCGATTTGAAAGCCCGCTCATCACATGAAGGCGTTTTACGCCCGTCGCCTCTGCATAGATAAGGGCTTTATCGATAGAGGCTTTGAATTCATCTTCGCGTCCTTTAAGCGAAGCGATGCCGCGCTCTCCCTTCGCCCAATCACCTGGCGGGCAATTAAAGAGCGCTTGTGTTAAGCGATGGCGTTGAAGCCGCTCGGCAATCGCATCAGGCGCGTGTTCATAAGGAAACAGGAATTCGACCGCGTCAAATCCCGCATCGGCCGCCGCGTTAAAGCGATCAAGAAAGTCCCATTCATTAAACATCATTGTGAGATTGGCAGCAAAACGCGGCATGATATCGGTCTCCTCTTATTTCGGTTCCGGCAGTTTGACGCCGGCAATATTGGCGAGAAGCCTCGCAACGGAAGCGTCATCATCTCGTTCCATACCGGCGGCGGCTGTCATCAGAAACATTTGCAAAGCGGCGGCGGATAGGGAGAGCGGAAATTTTTCACTCCGTCCCATATCGGAAATGATTCCAAGGTCTTTGGTGAAAATAGAGACAGCACTTTTCGGACTGTAATCGCCATCAAGAATGTGCGGTACGCGATTTTCAAACATCCATGAATTGCCCGCTGAGGCCGTGATCACTTCAAACACTTTACGAAGATCAAGCCCGAGTTTAGCGGCAAAACTCATCGCTTCACAGGCGGCTGCAATATGAACGCCAGCAAGCAATTGATTGATCATTTTAAATGAGGCGCCGATTCCAATCTCTGACCCCAATTCATAAATTTTCGCCGCCATCGCCTCAAGCGCCGGACGTGCGCGTGTAAATGCATCTTGAGTGCCTGAGGCCATAATCGTCATCTGACCGCTCGCAGCTTTTGCAGGTCCGCCGCTGATGGGCGCATCAAGATAGAAACGGCCGGTTTCTTGTACAAGCGCGCCGATGGCGCGGGCTTCATCGGGCGCCATTGTGGCGCAAGAAATCACCACGCCATCTTTTTTCATCGAGTGAACGGCGCCCTCAGCACCCAACAAAATGTCACGTGTTTGTTTGGCATTCACAACGGCACATACAAGAATATCACAATCATGCGCCGCCTCCCGGTGACCGGATACACCTTTACCGACATCGCTGATTGCCGCGACTGCTTTTGGATTAACGTCATAGGCTTTAAGCGTGAGGCCTGCGCGTGCGAGCGAGCGCGCCATGCCCATGCCCATAGAGCCCAGTCCAATTACACCCACGCTGAGTTTGGCCGCATCGCTCATAGTGTTCCCCCAATCCATTCGGCATGCCGTTTGCGGCTTCGCCCTTATCGGGGAAGCATCTCATGGAGGAGAGGGCAGGGTCCAGTTCCGAGAATGCGATTCCCCCATGCAAAAGAAAGACTGGGTCAGATAATTTTGGACGGTGTTTTCGTGTCTAAGGGTCTTAAGTTGACAGCGATGAGAGCGGTGCCTACCGATTGATCAGAAGACGGTCCGGCAATGCCGGATGATGAGGGGTTAAGGAATGATTCTGGGTTGCATCGCCGATGATTTAACGGGCGCCACCGACCTCGCTTTGATGCTTTCGCGAGAGGGGTTGAGAACGCT